>NZ_JBSFRU010000007.1:0-51507 GCF_053589395.1 Nocardia sp. NPDC003345 | reverse complement strand
GCTGCCAGAACGGCGTGCTGGTCTACCGCGACGGCAAACTCACGAAGGTCACCAGCCCGACCCCCTACGGCCGGATCGGCAACCAGGCGGGCAGCGAGGAATCGCCGATCGTGCTCGGCGACTACAAGAAGGACGAGGACGCCGAACTCGAGCGGCCCGAACAGGTCTCGCTGATCGATACCGAGAAGGGCACCATGCGGCTGGTGGATATCGGCACCAGCTACACGTTCCGCTCGCTCGAACGCGGACCGCACGGGGAGGCACTGGTCCTGGGCACCGACGGCGGGCTCCGGGTGATCGATCCGAAGGCCGGCACCGTGACCCGCACCATCGACGTCCTGGACCCGTGGCAGGAACCCATCGAATGGCAGCAGCCGCGACCGGCGCTGTTCGTACGCGATCACACCGCCTACGTGAGCGATCCGGCCACCCGACAGGTCCACCGCATCGATCTGGAGGCCGGTACGGTCGCCGCCTCGGTCACTCTGCCCGACGCCCCGAACGAGCTCAGCGGCGTGGTCTCCTGAGGTGAGTGCCGCTCACCCGGCGGGACAACCGGCCGCCGGGTGAGCGAACCCCACCAATAGGTGAAAACCGTTATCATCAAGAAATGTCCGACGAGGAACGGCGATTGCGCGCCTTCGACACCGCCAGCAGCGATTTCGATCGCCTCGGTGTCCATCTGTGGAACCCGATCGGGGCCGCGACCGTCGCCGCGACCGCACCGCGCGCCGGTGACCGTGTGCTCGACGCCTGCTGCGGCACCGGCGCCTCGGCGCTGCCCGCGGCCGGCCGTGTAGGTCCCACCGGCCGAGTGGATGCCGTCGACCTCTCCGCTCCGATGATCGATCAATTGCGCCGGACCGCGACCGGACTGGCGCAACTGCATCCCCGCGCCGCGGACGTCACCTCGTGGCCCGAAGGCGGCTACGACGTGGTCCAGGCGGTGCTGGGCATCTTCTTCTTCCCCGATATGACCGCCGGAACCGAGTATCTGGTCGGCCGGGCCCGGCCCGGCGGCCGGGTCGGGCTGACCATCTGGCGCCGTGGTTCCATGGAGGAAGCCGGGCGGCATCTGCATACCGCGCTCGCCCGCGTCACCGGGGCGGCGCCCCGCCCCCGCCCGAAGCATCCCCTCGACGGGATCAACGAATCCGCCGCGTTCCGGGACTGGCTCACCGACCGGGGGCTCACCGAGGTCGCCGTGTCCGAATACGAATTGCGGCTCACGATGACCGCGGAGACGGCCTGGCTGGTCGTCACCGGTTCCGGCTACGTCGGCGCGTTGTCCGGCCTGGATACCGCGAAGATCGCCGAGGTCCGCGGCGCCTACCTCGATACCCTCGCCGCGGCCGGGACGACCGAACTGGAAGCGACCACACTCATCGGTATCGGTACCCGGCCGATCCGTTGACCGGCGGTGGCCCACCGTGTTTCGGCATCGGTGAACGCGCCGCACCGCACGCGTCGGCACCCCTGGACGGCCATCCGGCGAACACGCGTTAACGGATAGGCGCCGAATCGGGATGGGTACCATGAACGTATCCGTCGATCGGACCGGGGATCCATCATGCGGGAGGGAGGTACCGGCATGCCGGAAAGCGACGGCCGTACCGCTCTGCGTGACGAGATCCGGTCGTATTACGCCGGTTTCGGACAGCCCGTGAGCCTGCGCAACGCCCTGCGCGACGCCGCGCTGCTGGTGCCGGTGACCGACGACGACCGGGTGTTCCTGCTGCGGTCCGGCGGGCTGCGCTGGTTGTGTGCCTTCACCACCGTCGAGGAATACGCCCGGTACACGATGGCGCGGGAAACCATGACCGCGGGCGGGGTCGTGGCGGACCGGCAGTACCGGTACCACACCTTCCGGGGCGCGCGGCTGGTCGCCTACGCCGAGCGACAGGAAGATCCCACCGGTATCGCGGTGGATATCGCGGGACGGGCGCCGATGGCCTTCCCGCCGAACGTCATGGAGTAGGCACAACCACGGGAGGGGCGGGGAATGACACAGCAGGTGCAGGTCGATCCGGCGGTACTGCAACAGGCCGCGGACGGGATCGAGGCCACCATCGGGGAATTGACCGAGCTGGGTATCGGGGAGACCGGCAATATGGGCCGGGGCTTCTCGCTGCTGACCATGTCGACCCTCGATATCGGCAAGCACACCGTGCAGAAGTCCTTCGAGGAGTTCACCGAACGCTGGTCGTGGGGCGTGCGCGCCCTGGTACAGGCCGGTAATTCGATCGCGCAGACGCTCGGTCTGGCAGCCGGGCGCTACGACGAGATGGACAACCAGGCCGAGGGCACCCTGAAACAGATGTGGACCCATCTGGTGGGCAACCCGCATCTGTCGGAAGAGGAGATCACCAGCCGGTCCTGGGGCGATACCTTCGCCGACAACCCCATCAACCATGTCCTCAACCCCGACTACAGCCCGGAATCCTTCGAGCGGGCGTTTCAGACCATCGAGACCAACAACCGGATCATCGAGGAGGTCGGCCCGCAGGCACTGGCGAATCTGAGTGTTTTGAGCCCGGTGAGCATTCCGACGACGATCGGGGCCACCGGCGAGACGCCGGGCTGGAATACGGGGGCCGCGCAACGCGCCGCGGAGATCACGCAGGAGTCCGGGGGGCAGTAGGTGGGGGTTTTCGATTTCGTCGACGATATCGGCGAGGCGATCGAGGACGGTGTCGAGAATGTCGTCGAGGGCGCCGGTGAACTGATCGACGACGGGCTGGATCTCGTCGCCGAGGGCGCGGACGCCATCGGGCTCGACGGCGCCGCCGAGGCGCTCGACGATTTCGGCGACGAGATCGCCTCGGCCACCGGCGGCGACGTCGAGGAGCGGGAACTCGGCGAGACCGATGACCCGACGGAGTTGATTCTCGGTAACCCCGCCGAGATCGGCTCGACGGCCCAGACCCTCGACGATATGGCGGCCGCCCTCGAATCCACCGGGGAGGCGCTGAAACAGATCGATTCGGCGAACTGGGTCGGCGACGGCGCCGACGCGTTCAACGAGGTCTACGACAAACAGCCGAAACTGTGGTTCGACGGCGCCGACGCCATGGCCGACGCGGCCGAGGCGATGACCGCCTGGCACAACGTGGTGAAAACCGCGCAGGGCAAGGCGGCCGACGCCATCGACGAGTGGAAGGCCGCCGCCAGGGAGGAACAGCGGCAGATCTCCTGGTGGAATTCGCTGACCGGCGAACAGCAGTCGCAGACCACCCTGGTGGACACCTGGACCCCGATGCGCAACAACGCCCGGGCGATTCTGCGCAACGCCCGGATCGCGCGCGACAACGGCGCCACCGTCGCGGTGGGCGCGATCACCGCCGCCACCGAGAAGGCCCCGGCCGAACCACCTTTCACCGACCGCTGGCTGGCCAACCTCTCCGATCTCGGCGGCGTGCTCGAACACGGTGCCCTGAATTTCATGTCCGGCCTGCTCACCAGCCTCACCGGGCTCGTGCAGTTCGTCCGGCAGGTGAACCCGTTCGACACCTACAACCTGACCCACCCGGCCGACTATCTGGAAGGACTGTCGAACCTGGGCACCGGGCTGGTTGTCGCGGCCGCGGATCCGGGCGCCGCGGTATCGGCGATCCTGGACGACGCCCGCCGCAATCCCTTCGAGTTCATGGGCGCCCTCACCGGCGACGCCCTGCTCACCGCGGCGACCGGCGGCGGAGGCAGCGCCAAGGTCGCGATCAGCGCGATGCGCCGGCTCGCCGACGCGGGTCAGACCGCCCGACGGCTCGACGACCTCGCCGATCTGGGCCGCCATCTGCCGGGCAACCACCCGCCGAATCCGCACACCCCCAGCAATCCGCCCGGTCATCCGAACCAGCCCTCGCACCAGGCCGGACCGGCCCCGGATTCCGGTCACACCCCGGATTCCGGCCCGATGGACACCGGCAACCGCCCGGATTCGGACGGCCCCGGCGGCGGTGACCGTCCCTCCCACGACACCGACGAGCCCCCGGCCCGATCGGAGCCCGCGCGGGACCGCGAAACCGACGAGGACCCGGGCGGCGGACAATTACCGGATCACACACCCGACGATCCTCCCGCCGCCCGCCCCGACAACGACCGGCCCGCGGATACCGATACCGAGGCACCACCGCCCCGGGCCGATACTCCCGAACCGGACCGCACCCCCGACCCGGATCCGCAGGGCCCGGGCGACGATCCCGACCCACCGCCGCAGCGCACCGAGCCGCGCCCCGACGCGGCCGACCCCACCACCCGCACCGACCCGCCACCGACCACACCGGCCGATTCCGGCCCGGGCTCCCACACCCCCGGCGATTCCGCAACGCGCCCGGCGGGCCACGACGATCCGCAGCGACCGCCGGCGCAGACCGGCACCGATCCGTCCGCCGGGCCCGGCCGCGACACCTCGCCCGACGCGCCCCGGGATCCGGCACCGGACACCGGCACAGACCGGCCTGGCACGGATCCGGCAGCCGAAGCGCCGAACTCCCGGGACGACACCGGCCCCGCGACCGGCGACACGAGCCGCCCGCCCTCGTCTCATCCCGAGAGCGACCGCCCGTCCACATCGGGCCGGGACACCGAGAACGCGCCGGGCAGCCGCCCGGAAGGCGGCGACCCGCCCGGGCCCCGCGGTGATACCGAGTCTCCCGGCGGCCGCGATACCGGCCAACCGGGCACACGCACCACCGACGAGTCGCCGGCCGGGGTCACCGACGACCCGAACGCCCCCCGAAACCGCCCGGACGACTCCGGTACGCCTTCGCCCTACCTCGCCCCCGGGACACACCCGGGTCCGGGCACTCCCGGCCCGCGCCCGGACGCCGGTCCCGACTCCCGATCACCGGATCCGGACGACCGGTCGCGGCGGCCGGACCATTCGTCCCCGGCTCGCCCTCGCGACACCGGGCCGGCGTCACGCGCGCCGGAGAGTTCTTCGCCCGCCCGCACCCCCGGCTCCGCGCCGTCACACACACCCGACCGCCCCGGCCCCACCACCCGCCCGGACCCCGGCGCCTCGTCGCCTGCCCGGCCCGACGCGAATCCCGCACCGGCCACCCGGCCGGACCACGAGTCACCCGCCCGGCGCCCGGAGTCCGACGGCCGAGCCGACCGCCCGGGCCCACGTCCCGATACTTCCGACAGCCGGCCCCCGCGCGACGGAACACGTCCCCACGGCGACGATCACGACGGTCCGCGCGCACCGACCCGCCACGACGATCCGGATTCACCGACCGATCGCACCGGCCGCGATCCCGCCGACCGGCCGGGAGACCGGCCCCCACATGACCGCGATCGCGACCCCGATCACCGGGATCACGACCCCGATAGGCGCGATCACGACACCCCCGCGGACCGCGATACCCAGACGCCGCGGGACCGGGCCGATACCGACCGCGACGCCCACGAACACGCCCGCGAATCCGGCGCCGACCACAACCGCACCCCCGAGCAGAAGACCTGCTCCACCGATCCGGTGGATATCGGCACCGGCGAATTCCTGCTTCCCGACGTCGATGTCGAGCTCGCCGGTGTGCTCCCGTTGCTACTGCGGCGGTCGCATCATTCGAACTACCGGTTCGGGCGCTGGTTCGGGCCGTCGTGGGCCACCACGCTGGATATCCGGATCGCCGTCACCGACGACGGTGTCGTCTTCTTCGGCGAGAACGGCATCATGCTCGCCTACCCGCATGCCGAGGCCGGCTTCCCGGCCCCGCCGCTCACCGGAGGCCGGCAGTGGTCGCTGACCGCCACCGAGTCCGGCGGTTACCGGGTGTGGGACCGGGAACGGGAACTCACCTGGCATTTCGCACCGGAACCGATACTCGGCGGCCTGGATACCGCGCTCGGCAATTACGCGGTATCGGCCCTCACCGACCGCCACCACAACCGCATCCGCTTCCACTACGACGCCCGCGGCGTCCCGGTGGAGGTGTCGCATTCCGGCGGCTACCGGATCCGGGTCGATACCGGCGGTGACCGTATCACCGGGCTGTCGCTCGTCACCGGTGCACCGGATGCCCCCGTCGCGATACCGCTGCGGATATTCGGTTACGACGCCGGGGATCTGGCGGTCTTCACCAACGCCTCCGGTGCCACCACTCGTTACACCTACGATGCCGCGCACCGAATGACCTCGTGGACCGATTCCAACGGCAACCGCATGGTCAACACCTACGACGACTCCGGCCGGGTCATCCGCCAGCGCGGGACCGCGGGCATGCTGAACTGCGATTTCGACTATCTGGAACTACCGGACGGCACCGGGCGGCTGACCCGGGTGACCGACTCACGCGGTGCGGTCACCGCCCACGGATTCGACCGTGATCTGCGATTGCGCGATCTGGTCACCCCCGGCGGCGCCCGATTCCACTACGACTACAACCTCGACCGGAAGCCGCTGGTCGTCACCGGCCCCGACTCCGCCACCAGGACGCGATACGTCTACAACTCCGACGGCGATCCGACGGCGATCACCCGGCCCGACGGCGCGAGGATCGAACTGGAATACGCGCTACCCAACCGCGCCGCCGCCGTCACCGGCGCGGACGGGGTGGTGCATCGCCGCGAATGGTCCGACAGCGGGGACCTGACAGCGGCGCCGGACGCCGCCGGTGGCCGGATCGAGTTCGCACACCGGGCCGACGGCGCCCTCGCCACCTTCACCGCCGGGGGCGGCCGGACCGTCGTGCACAGCGATGCCGCCGGGTTGCCGATCCGGATCACCGACCCGCACGGCGGGATCACGGAGATCGAGCGCGATGCCGCGGGCCGTCCGCTCCGCCGGATCGCCGCCGACGGTGCCACCACCCAGTACGAATGGTCGGCGGCCGGGAATCTCGTCCGGAGAACGGATCCCGGCGGCGCCGAGGAGGCCTGGGACTACGACGGCGAGGACAATCTCGTCCGGCATATCGACCGTGCCGGCGGGGTCACCGAATACCGCTACGGTGTTTTCGACCTGATCGCCTCGCGCACCGACCCCGACGGATCGGTCACCCGGTACGAATGGGACACCGAACGCCGCCTCACCGCCGTCCACAATCCGCTCGGGCAGCGCTGGACCTACGAATACGACCCCGCCGGGCGACTGACCGCCGAAACCGACTACTCCGGGGCCACCACCACCTACACCCGGGACCCGGCCGGTCGGGTCGCCGAGGTCACCCTCGCCACCGGCGTCACCCGGTACCACCGTCACGACATCCTGGGCAGGCTCACCGAGATCGCCACCGGTACCGGTGAATGGATCCGCTACACCCACGACCGCGCCGGCCGAGTCCTCGGCGCGGTCACCGGAGCCGGTACCGAAACAATCCACACGATCGAATACGTCTACAACGCCGCGGGATTGCCGGTCACCGAGCGAATCGACGACCGCGCGCCGATGCTGCACACCTACGATCCCTACGGCCGCCGCGCCGGCCGCACCATCCCGGCCGGCGCCGAGACCGGCTGGCATCACGATATCGCCGGCCGCGTCGAGAGGGTCGATCTCGGTGATCGCGATATCACCGTCGAATACGACCCTCTCGGCCGGCGCACCGGCTGGCGCACCGGCGAGGTCTCCGTCCTGCGCGCCTTCGATCGCAACGGCCGCGTCGTCCGCCAGGACGCGACCGCGTTTCCCGCACCGCTGCTGTCCCTCGGTCTCGGCGAGGGAAACCGCCCGTCCCCGCGCCCGCTGCACCGCGACGAATTCGACTACCGCCCGGATGGTCACCTCACCGCGCACACCACCAGCCGATCCGGAAACCCACCGCGGGCACGCCACTACACGCTGGACAGCATGGGCCGGGTCACCACCGTCACCGGTAGCGACCACACCGCCGAGCACTACGGCTACGACGCACTCGGCAATATCACCGGCGCGGCACGGATACCCGGGCCGCCCGGCGCCGACCCGGCCGTGCTGCCGCCCGGGTCGGCCTCTCCCCATCGATACGACAACAACCTGCTGGTCCACGACGGCCACAACCACTACAGCTACGACCGCGGCGGTCGCCTGATCCGCAAAACCGCCACCGGACCGTCGGGCCGGGCCGGTGTCTGGTTCTACCGCTACAACGGATTCGACCAGCTCACCGACGTCTATACGCCGGACAGGCAGTGGTGGCGATACACCTACGATGCGCTCGGCCGGCGCACCACCAAACAGCGTCTGGACACCACCGGAACCGTTCTGGAGCGAACCGATTTCACCTGGGACGGAGATCGGCTGATCGAATGCGCCGAACCGGGCACGACGACCCGCTGGGAATACCTGCCGGACTCCCACACCCCGATCACCCAGATCAGGTATCGCGAGGGTCGCGAACCCGAGATCTGCACGATCATCACCGACCTCGTCGGCACACCGGCGCATCTCGTCGACCCCGTCACCGGCGAGACCGTCGCCACCGCCACCACCGATCTCTGGGGCAACACGACCTGGGCCGGTACCGGCACCACGCCGCTGCGCTTCCCCGGCCAGTTCCACGACCCCGAAACCGGCCTGCACTACAACCGCCACCGCTTCTACGACCCCGAGACCGGCCGCTTCCTGACCCGCGACCCCCTGGGCCTGGCCCCCGCCCCGAACCCCTTCGTCTACCCACACAACCCCACCGTCTGGAGCGACCCGCTCGGCCTCATCCCCCGAGCCTGTGACGAGGACACCCCGGACCCCGACCGAGAACCCACCCCCGACCCCGACAACCCCACCCCGCCCGATCCCACTCCGGC
Organism: Nocardia sp. NPDC003345; assembly: GCF_053589395.1. Lineage (NCBI taxonomy): Bacteria > Bacillati > Actinomycetota > Actinomycetes > Mycobacteriales > Nocardiaceae > Nocardia > Nocardia sp. NPDC003345. Next base: position 42,780 of record NZ_JBSFRU010000007.1, on the reverse strand, counting down.
CCGCCCGACCGCGGACACGGACCGTATACCGGACACCGATCCCGCTACGCCCGGTGGACCCGACACGGATACCGGGCGCCCCGGAACCGACGATCCCCCCGCCGACCGCGACCCCGCGGCCGCACCGCTCGCGGTTCGAACCGATTCCGCGGACGACAGCCCTACTCCGGACAGGCGGCTACCGACCTACCAACGACCGGATGCCTATTCCGGTGAGCCGAGACCACTCACCCGCGCTCAATTACGAGACCTCCGACGGCCTTACGATCCGAGTGGGAACCTGAAACCATCGCAGTTGGAGCCGAATACTCGGTATGAACACCGAGATGGCAATAGAGTAACGGTGGTCGTCACCCGCGCAGATAGAACGCCGGAGTACATCGAGACGTGGGGTAGTCGCGATGCAAGTGGTAACACCGTTGACACCATCAAGTACAACCCGCTGCTTCGAAATCCCCTCCCGAACACGACGTATCGAGTGAACCAGGATTTCTTGGTACGCACCGATGAATACGGACGGGTAGTGGAAGGCTACAACCAGCGGCTCGAAATCATCGACGAACCCAATCGGACGAGAAGCGAATCTCAGCAATCCAGCTTCAACAAGACAAAGGGGACCATCAGCGGCCCGAGCGTAGATGCGGGTCACCATTTCCGCGTAATGTTCGGATCTCCGGCAGAGCACCTGTTCTATACGCATCAGAGATCGAGCGTGAATCATGGCGGCGGCGAATTCTATATTATGGAGGGAAATATCGAAGATTTACTCGTGCAGCACGCAAATGACACACCGCCCGGTCGAGTGGAATACAGCGTGCTGATCGAGTACGATCATACTCCGTCGGCAACCGGTACCTGGCCGAAGAATGATGAGCGCGTGCCATCCAGATATGACGTTCAATACAGGCTTACCGGCACCAGAATATGGGAACAGGACATGATCGATAATGGCTGACAGCGAAAATTCTGGGCTGACCGGACAAAACGAGTTGGTCCAGCTGGTAAGTCGTGGAATCGTGAACGACGCACCGCCGAGATGGACCCGGATCGAGGCGGTCTATATCGCCGCGGGCAATTGGATCCACCGCAGACTCGACATCCAGACGGAAACCGGGCCGTACGACGGCCCGCCCGGAACCATCGATCCCGAACCGATTCGCAAGCTCCGGGAGGTCATGTACACACCCGGGTCAGGTACATGGTTCACCATGTACCTGACCATAGAATCGGACGGTGCTGTCAGCACGAACTTCGACTACGACAGCCGTCCGCCCGTTCCGGCTCGGCTCGGCCCTGTTCTCGTCGACGATCTCCGGAGGTACCCGCGTTCGGTGATCCCGGAATGGGCAGAAGAAGACATAGCCGATTGGAGCAACCGGAGCCCCGGTGGGGAAATAGGCGAGATCGGCAGCCCACATCCGGCCGATGCGGTCTCTCCGGAGTCCGGGTCCAGCGGTACGACCGCGAGCCGCCCGGATGACAACAATCAACCGGTCGGTGCCGCCTCGCCCGGATCGCCGACATCCGGAGAAATTCGCTATATCAGGATCGATCGCACCGATAACCCCGCAGTGGAACCCGTTACCACCTATTGCGAAATCGATGAGGACGGATTCGAGAATCGAAAAGTAGAAATCTACCCGGATGAGATCACGGATTATGCGGGCGGGCTCGTAGAAGGCGAAAGGACAATATTGTCCGACGATCCGGTGGCCCCCATCTCGGTTCTATCGAAACAACCAGGACTTCGGGCCCGCGAAATAACGGCGGCAGAGTTTCAGGAAGCCTGGACGGCCGCCGGTGGTTACGAAGACTAGCCGGGCCGACGGACGAGGGAGTCGAACGCGGGCGGAGTGCGGATGTCGAAGGTGATCGGTAAGGGCGGGAACGCGGCCGTCCGGGGCGGGATGTTGCGGGTCTCGGCCACTCCGGCGGGCATCGACCTCACCGCCCTGTGCCTGCGAGGCGACGGCAAGGTCGGCGGGGACGAGGATTTCGTTTTCTACAATCAGCCGCGTTCGCCGGACGGCGCGGTGCGGTTGAGCGGTGCGGAGCTCGAGATCGATGTGGCCGGTGTCGCGGCGGGTACCGATCGAATCGTGGTGTCCGCGTCGGTCGACGCGGGGACTTTCGGTGATATGGCACTCGCGGTGCGGATCGTCGAGGACGGCGGAGATACCTACGACCTCCCGATCACCGGGCTCACCTCGGAAACCACGGTGATCCTGGCGGAGGTCTACCGGCGGGCCGGGGGCTGGAAGATCCGGAATGTGGCGCAGGGTTATGCCACCGGTTTGGCCGGTCTGGCCACGGATTTCGGGATCACGGTCGACGATCCGCCGTCACCGGCGGTGATCGCTGCCCCAGATCCCTCCCCGCCGGCACCGGAACCTTCCGTCGGGCCGCCCGTTCATCCGGCCACATCCGAAGCATGGAACGCCGACTCCACGCCTTCGGTGAATTTCGCGAAAGGCGCGGTGACGCTCACCAAAGGCGCGCCCCCGGTATTGCTGCGGAAGGCGCCGCTGGTCCGATTGCGGGTGGCGTGGGAAAGCGGTACCGACTACGAGGCCTACGCCCTGGTCGTCCTCACCAGTGGCGAAGTCGTCCATATCGCGACCTTCCCCGCCGCGGGCGTCCCGGCCGCCCCGCACTACGGCGAACTCGTACGTCACCTCGGCGACCGGGGACGCGGTGACGTGCGGCGCGGGGGCGGGCAGGCGGAGGAGATCATCGAGGTCCGCCTGGCTCCCGAAATCCTCGCGGTGATCCCCGTCGCGTATTCGGCGATCAACAACGGCACCGGGTCGTTCCACAAGTACCGGGTGACCCTGTCGATCGAGAGCGGCGCCGACAGCGTCACCATCCCCGCCGACCAGGCCAAGAAGTCCGCCTGGATCTTCACCTGCGTACCGGGCATCGTCTACAACCGCCCCGAGGGTGTGCTCATCGAACGGCTCGAGTTCTACAGCAAACGGTTCTCCGAACGCCGCCCCGAAGTGATCCTGCGTCCCGGCGGCGAGGTGGAGGTCCGGATGGACAAGGGCCCGGTGAACCAGTTCAAGTCCGACCGAACCTGACCAGTTCACCGCAGACCACGCGCCGGGCCTACGGGATCCCGGAAACTCCTCTGGCTCCGCGGAACATCGGGGACTCACAGCGTTCGAAGCAATTCCTCGGTGTAGCCGGCCAGGCGGCGCGCGGCGACCGGGTCCAGCGTCGGGAAGGCCGGATCCAGAATCGTGCCCCGGTCGACAGCGGTCAGGGCGGCGGCCGGTGGCCGGTCGATGAAATCCAGGATCGGGGCCACCGACGCCTCGACCGGCCGGGCCCGGAATCGGGCGAGCACGCGAATCATGGTGCGGGTCAACGGGTTCAGGGTGGACAGATCACCACTGCGGGTGAAACCCGGGTGGTACATCACGAACGGGACAGTTCCGCCACCGCTCTCGGCGTAGGCGACTCCCAGCAGATCGTTCGCGCGCCCGGCGTGCAGCTGGGCGCGTACGGTGCTGTACCGGCGGGTGAGCTGCATATCGTCCCACCGCACCGCACCCGCGGTGGCGCCCACCCCGGCGACGCTCACGACAACCGGCGCGGGTGCCGCCGCGAGCTGTGGCCGCAGACCGTGGGCCAGCAGATACCGGCTCAGGTAGTACAGCGCGAAGACCGACTCCAGCCCCTCGGCGGTTTCCCGGCGGCGCGGCCAGGGCCGGTTGGCGAACAACGCCAGCGCGTCGATCGACGGGTACTCGCCGGCGAGATACTCCAGGATTCTGCGGTTCTCGGCGACCGAGCTCAGGTCGGCGCGCAGGAATTCGAGGCGGCCGCCCGCTTCGGCCCGCAACGCGTCGCCTTTCTCGGCGCTGCTGCCGATCGCGACCACCCGGTCACCGCGCGCGAGGCGGGCGCGGGCCAGCGCGCGGCCCATACCGTCGGTGCCGCCGCTGATCACAACGGTTTTCGTATCATCGCTCATGAGGCCGATCGTCGAGGTCGTCCGGTCCGGCGCGCAAGGAGGCAGTTTCATGTCCGGTACGCACACCGATGTTCCGGTCCTGCTCACCGGGCCGCTGCCGGACCCGGTTCCGCGCGCGGAGTACGAGGCCTGTCCGGTGACCGAGATCGCGCGACGGCTCGGGGACAAGTGGACCTTGCTGATCCTGGTCTTGCTCGGGCGCGGGCCGCAGCGATTCAACGCGCTCGAACGGGCGATCGAGGGAATCAGTCAGCGCATGCTGACCCGGACCCTGCGGCAGTTGCAGGCGGACGGTCTCGTGGTGCGGACGGTGTTTCCGACCGTGCCTCCGAGCGTGGAATACTCGCTGAGCGACGCCGGGCGGGATCTGCTCGGGCCGGTGTCGGCGTTGGCGTCGTGGGCGGTTACCCGGTCGCGGGAGAACGCCGGTTCCGTGGCATCGAGCGCGGATATCCCATGACCGTCCCGGCGGCCTCGGCCACCGCAGGCGAAGCTCGGTTCTGTCCTTGCCAATATTGCAATCATTGATGAACTAACCAGGCCGGGATAAACTCCAGTTCATGGTGTATCCATCCGGCCGTAAGCGGCTGTCGTGACGGCCCCGCGGCGCGGGCGGGTCACTCAGCATCGCGTGGCGCAGACCGTCGCGGCGGAGCTGCGCACCCGGATCCTCAACGGCACCGACGACTACCGGCTCCCCACCCAGGATCAGCTCGTCCAGGAGTTCGGCGTCTCCTACCCCTCCATCCGCGAGGCTATCCGGATCCTGGAAACCGAGGGCCTGGTCACCGTCCGGCGCGGCAATGTCGGTGGCGCCGAAGTGCACCGCCCCGACGAGACCTCGGCGGCCTATCATCTCGGGCTCGCGCTGCAGGGCGGTCGCGTGACGCTCGGCGATCTGGCCACCGGCCTGCAGATGCTGGAGCCCATGTGCGCGGCCGAATGCGCCCGCCGCGAGGACCGGCTGGACGTGGTGGTCCCGGCGCTCACCGCGAACATCGCGACATCGATGGAGCTCATCGACGACGGGGTCGCCTTCACCCAGACCGCCCGCGAATTCCACGACCTGGTGGTCTCCTTCACCCCGAACGCGACCGTCCGCTATGTGGTGAGCAGCCTGGTGGCGCTGTGGTCGGCCCAGGAGGAGGCCTGGGCCGAGGCGCTCACCGGCCGTGGCGAGTATCCCTCCCCGGAGCAGGCCCGCGCCGCCGTGCGCACCCATCAGAAGATCGTCGACGATATCGCCGCCGGTCAGGCCTCGGCCGCCGAACATATGGCCTGCGCCCATCTGGCCGCGACCCAGGCCCTGCTGCTCAAACGTTTCGACGACGGCATCGTCAACGCCTCGTCGACCATGGCGCAGCAGGCGATCCGGGGCGAGCGCGGCGTGCGGCGCTGAGCTACAACCGGGCCGAGCTGTGGATCTCGGTCACCGGACCGGGCTCGAAACCCCGGATCATCGCGTCCTGCGCGAAAGAGGCGAGGAGCACCCCGCTCTCGGTGCTGATCTGGCCACGGATATGGGCGCTGCCCGCGCCCATGAACACCGCCTCGTGGTGATAGCGCAGCCAGCCGTCCCATCGCACCGGATCGTGGAAGGTCACGGTGATACCCATGGGCGCGGTCGACAGGGTGTGGTGGGCCTGGGCGGTGCCGAGACCGGGATGCGGGCGCAGCGCCGTGGAAATGCCCAGATGTCCCGTGAAATGCGCCAGAACCGCGCGGCGTAGTTCGTCGGCGGCGGGCACATCGTCGTAGCGCAGCCAGGCATCGACCACCGGCGGGCCGATCTCGTCGGGGTCGTTGATATCAGCGCAGCCGACGATACGGACCTCACGTCCCGTTAGCGGCAGACTGTCGGCCGGTACCGCGTGCTCCGGTCCCGCCACCGGGAGCCCGGCGGGTGCGTCCAGGCGCACCAGATCCGGCTGCGGACTGTCCAGCAGCAGGGTGACGCTGGTGCGGACCCGCAACTCCTGGCGCACGGTCACCGTCACGCTCGCGTAGCTGCGTCCCGTCTTGATCGGGGTGACGGTGAAGTCCAGCGGGAGATCGGGGTCGGCCGCCGAGACGAACAGCGCGTGCGCGGAGCGGACGGTGCGGCCGGGCAGGGCCCGGGTGGCGGCCACGATGCTCTGCCCGAGGATCTGGCTGCCGTCGACCACCCGCCGGCTGCCGCCGTCACTGTCGCCGAGATACCGGGCCGGTACCACCGGATCGGCACGCACATCGAAGATCTCGATCATGCGCGCCATCGAGGATTCCGGGATACCGGTGGGATCGCCGGGTTCGGAGGCGAACTGCGTACTCATGAACGAACCCCTGTATAGCGCCCGGCACCGATGGTGACCGTGACGGCGCTCTGGTCGAAGGCGATATAACCGGCCAGCCGGGCGACGGGCGGATGCGGACGGGGGTAGGTCCAGGCGATCCAGGGCCGGTCGGAGCCGGGCAGCGTCCAATACGACGCCTCACCTTTGAACGGGCATACGGTGTGCAGGCCGTCGACGGGCTCGAGCCGGGTCAGGTCGACCGCGTCCGGCGGGAAGTACACGACCAGGCCGTGATCCTGTTCGTCGACCAGTAGACAGGCATCGCTCGTGGCCAGCTGCCGCCCTCCGGCGACCGCGGTCATCGTATTGGTGCGGGCGAGCAGATCGACGCGGTAGTCGGGGTGCCGGTCGTATCCCGACGGAATGGATTGTTCACTCATCTTCGGCTCCCAACTCTGTGTGCTCCGGACCTCACTGTGCCACGGGCAGATACGGCAGGAGACCGGCTTCGGGCCGGACTCCGAAGGAACGCAGCGCCATGGCCAGCATCGCGTAGGCGCCGACCGTGAAGACGATATCCATCAGCTGTTGTTCGTCGAACTCCCCGGCCAGGGCCTGCCAGGTGCCGTCGCCGATCGCGCCCTCGGTCCGCAGATCGTCGGCGGCGCGCAGCAGCGCGGATTCCTCCGGCGTCCAGCCGGGCGCGTCCGGCCCGGCGGCGATCCGCGCGATCTCGTCCTCGGAGATCCCGGCGTTACCGCCCAGCACGGCATGCTGAGCCCATTCGTAATCGCTGTTCCAGAGATGCGCCACCCGCAGGATGAGCATTTCGCGCTGCCGGTCGGAAAGCGCGGTGCCGTAGAGCAGGTGCCCGTTGAACGGCAGGAACGCCATGGTGAAAGCGGGATAGCGGGCGAGGGTACCCAGCAGGTTGGTCCCGGACTGGGTATTGGACGGCGCGGGCCCGCCGTGGTGCACCCGGGTCCGGAAGTCACGGAAGAAGGCGAGCAACTCCGGCGACCAGTCCGCGGGTTTCAGCGGGGGTATCCGCTCCATATCCTGCTCCTTGCCGATATCGGGATCGTGTGCGGTGCGGTTCACTTGATGGCTTCCGAACCGAGCACGGTGGAACGGGCCATCCGCCGCGGCTGGGTGCGGTCGAACTCGCAGGCCCGATGGACCAGGCCGGTGTTGTCCCAGAGCACCAGATCGCCCACCGCCCACGAGTGGGTGTACACGCGGTCGGGGGTGGTGGCCCGATGTTCCAGATCGTCGAGCAACGCGCGGTCGCCGTCGGGGTCCTCGCCGTCGATATGGGAGGCGGTGGCACCGAACACCATGGAACGGCGACCGGATTCGTGTTCCCACACCAGCGGATGCACTTTCGCCGCCAGGCGGTCCCATTCCGCGAGCTGTTCGGGTGTGGGATCGGGATGGCTGAGTTTCTGCACCCGCGCCATCCGGTGCACCACGCGGATATCGGCCAGCCGTGCCTTCTCCCGCTCGTCCAATTCCTCGTAGGCGAGATAGGTGCTCGCGAACGCGGTTTCACCGCCTTCCGCGGTGATCACCCGGGCGCTCATGATCGAGGTCTTGGCGATGACGCGGTCCAGGCAACCGTCGATATGCCAGAAATCGTTGCTCGGGAAATACTTGGCGAGCGGGTTGGCCGGGTCGAAACTGATCTCCATCACGTTCTTGTTGGGGAACGGGAACTTCGCCAGTTCGCCGAGTTTCGTGCCGAATTCGACCTGCTGCGCATCGGTGGCGTGCAGTTCCCGGAACAGCACGACCCCGTGCCGCTCCAGCAGATCCTCACAGATCCCGGGCAGATCCGGATCGGTGACGAATCGGTGCGCGTCCACCTCGAGAACCTCGACGCCGACCTTCTCGCTCAGTTCTCTCGTTGCTACCGCCGGCATGACTCTGCCTCCTGTCAGCTGGGAATATTCGGCGCCCGCAGATTGCGCAGCGGACGGGCGTAGGACGGGTCGCCGGTACTGCGCGACGGGGTCCCGTTGGCGTACAGATCCACGACCCCGGCGAACGGGAGCGGCATGGTCGGGACCGTGCCGGACCATTCGATGACATTGGTCCGCAGCGCGATCCGCCATGATCCGTCCCGGCGTTGCAGCCGGTCGAGATAGCGGCCGCCGGCGAGCCAGTTGCTGTCGTCGCGGTTGCGGGCGGCGAACAGGTAGTAGGTCTCGGTGTGGGCGATATCGCCGTCGATATCGCAGGTGTGGTTGAGCAGGTTGTGGTGGGTGGCGATCTGACCCTGCTCGTGCATGGCGCAGGCCCAGTCGTAGAGGTCGGCGGGGCCGCCGACGAAATCGCCGGCGGCGATCTCCGCGTCCGGATGGAACGCCGACAGGAAGATCGCGCGGTCGAATCGGTCCATCCCGCGCGAGAAACGGATCAGGCAGTCGGCGATGTCCTGGCGGTCCAGCAGGACGGCCAGCCGGCCCTGGAGATCTGTGGTGGTCATGAGTTCCTCGGAATTCCGGCGTCGCCCGCGGTCACGGGATCGGCGCCCAGATCGGCGCGCCGCGGGTGGCCCGCAGCGAAGGGATCTCCCGGCCGTCGATATCGGTGATGCCGTAGTCGCGGCCCAGTTCGGCGGTGATGAAGGTGCCCCCGGTGCGGGACATGAGGGCGGGGTCGCCGGCCAGGGCCGCGATGACCCGGCCCGGGTACTCCGGGGAACAACCATCGGCCGGCGTGGTGGCCGCGGCCCCGGACAGGCCCGGAATCGTGGCGAGATTGCGTTCGGCGCGTTCGGTCAGGGTGAGGCCCTGCCACAGCGAGACCGAGGCGATGCCGAATGGTTTCAGCTCGACCGCCATATCGCGGGCCATCCGGTCGACCGCCGACTTCGCGGTGCCGAAAACCACCCCGTAGGTGTAGGCGACGCCGGTATAGCCATCGGATATCGCCACGATCAGCCCCGCTTTCTCCGGCACCATGAGCGGGGCGGCGTAGCGGGCGGCCACGAAGTTGGAACGGACACCGATATCGACCATCTCCCAGTTGGATACCGGTTTCTCCCAGAACGGCGCCGGATCGGTCAGATCCTCGGGGAGCGAGAAGGCGTTGTTGACCAGGATGTCCAGCCGGCCCTGCTCGGCGCCGACCCGGTCGAAGAGCGCGGCCACCTCGGCGTCGGCACCGTGGTCCACCCGGACCGCGATCCCGGTGCCGCCGCGGCGTCCGCATTCGGCGGCCGTCTCGACGATCGTGCCCGGTAACGGATGTTCCCCGGACCCGGTCGTTCGCCCGGTGACGTAGACCGTGGCGCCCTGTTCCGCCAGCGCCAGCGCGATCCCCTTGCCGATCCCGCGGCTGGCACCGGTGACCACGGCGACCCGGCCGGTCAGTGCACCCATCCCGGTACCACCTATTCGCCGAAGAACTGTTCGCTGTAGTCGCCGTGGGCCCGGCCGACGAACCGGTCGTCGCGTAGCGGCGCGCCGAGCACACCCTGTGACCAGTCCACCGATTCGCCCTGGTCCTGCGCCCAGTCGTAGAGCATGATCCGTTTGCCGATCCGCCAGCGCCCGTCCCGCCATTCGAAACGGTCGAGGTAGCGGCCGCCGAGCACCGAATCACGGTGCCCGGCGCCGGTGTCGAGCCGGTGGTAGGCGATGACCTGGGTTTCCGACAGTGCCACCGCACCCCGCAGATCGATGGAGGTCTGCCCCAGCAGATGCTGGGTCGCCACCACCGCCGGGGACCCGGGGATCACCCAGCTCAGGTACTGGTCGAAGGTGCCGTCGAAGATACCGAAATCCACGGTGGCGTCGGGCCAGAAGGCGTCCTTCACCAGGGTGGCGTCGCGGCGGTCCTCGCCCCGCGCGAGCGCGACGATCCGGTCCCGGATGCGGGCGTGGGCGAGAACGGTGGCGATCTCCTCGGTGGCCTCGTCGGTCATCGGGTCCCTAGGCCTGGGCCGCGTCGGGGGCGTAGCCCTGGATACCTTTGGTCTCCAGATACTCGTCGAAACCCGCTTCGCCCCATTCGCGGCCGTTACCGCTCTTCTTGTAGCCGCCGAACGGGGAGGCGAAATCGAAGCCGCCGTTGATGGCGATCGAACCCGCCCGCAGCCGCCGCGCGATGGCCCGCGCCTGGGCCAGGTCGCGGCCCGCGACGAATCCCGACAAGCCGTACTCGGTGTCGTTCGCGATCTCGATCGCGTCGTCGATATCGTCGTAGCCGATAATCGCCAGCACCGGTCCGAAGATCTCTTCGCGCGCGATGGTCATATCATTGGTGACCTCGGCGAATACGGTGGGTTTGACGTAGAAGCCCTTGTCGAGCCCGTCGGGACGCCCGGGACCGCCGGCCACCACGGTGGCGCCCTCCTCGATACCCTTCTCGATGAGTGCCTGGATCCGGTCCCATTGCGACCCCGCGACCACCGGTCCGATGGCGACCTCGCCGGTGGGGTCGCCGACGGTGACGCCCTCGGTGGCGGCCCGGGCCGCGGAAACCGCCTCGTCCATGCGGGCGGCGGGCACCAGCATGCGCGACGGGGCGCTGCAGGTCTGCCCGGAGTTGCCCATCATATCCGCGACGCCCTGGCCGACATTGGTGGCGAAATCCTCGTCGTCGAGGATGATGTTGGGGCCCTTGCCGCCGAGTTCCTGGGCCACCCGCTTCACGGTGGGGGCCGCGTTGCGCGCGATATCGATGCCGGCGCGGGTGGATCCGGTGAACGAGATCATATCCACGCCCGGATGGGAGGCCAGCGGGACACCGACGCTCGGCCCGTCGCCCTGGACGAGGTTGAAAACCCCGGCCGGGACGCCCGCGGCATCCAGCACCTCGGTGAAGATCTGGCCGGTGAACGGCGACCGTTCCGACGGTTTCAGGATCATGGTGCACCCGGTGGCCAGCGCCGGGAAGACCTTCACCGCGATCAGTGCCATCGGCCAGTTCCACGGCGTGATCAGGCCGCAGACCCCGATGGGTTCCTTCACGATCAGGGTCGCGCCCTGCTGTTCCTCGAACCGGAAGCTCTGCAGGACCTCGGTCGCCTTCTGGAGATGGCCGAGCACCAGGTCCACCTGAAAGCCGCCGGCGAGCGCACTCGGGGCGCCCATCTCCTCGGTGAGCGCGGCGGCGAGATCACCGGTGCGCTTCTGGTATTCCGCTCCGATGGCGCCGAACAGTTCGAGCCGGTCGGCGACCGCGGTCTGCGACCAGCGCGGGAACACCTCCCGGGCCGCCGCGACGGCCGCGTCCACATCCGCGGCCGACCCCTGGGCGACCGTCCCGCAGACCGCTTCGGTCGCTGGATTGATCACTTCGAAGGTCCGGTCGGCCGCGGGTTCGACCCACCGGCCGTCGATATAGAACTTCAGGTACTCGCGCATCACTGCATCCCTTCCGCGTACCAGGTGCGGAACTCGTCGTAGCTGGGCATTTCCTCGGAGTTCGCCTTCGGGTCGACCGCGACGTGGATGACGCCGGGCTTTCCGCTGGCGAAGGCGCGTTTGATCGCGGGCGCGATCTCGGCGTCGGTCTCGACGTATTCGCCGTAGCAGCCGAAACCTTCGCCGACCTTGTCGAGGCGGGTCTCCTTGCTCCAGTGCACCGCGGTTTCACGCGAGCCCTGGCCGAAGGTGCGTTTGTAGACGCCGACCTCGAGACCCCAGGCGTAATCCACGGCGACGACACAGACCAGCGGCAGATTGTGCCGGACCGCGGTTTCCAGTTCGGCGATCTGGAACTGGAACGAGGAGTCACCGGTGATCATCAGCACCGGGCGTTTACCGCCGTCGGCGATGGAGGCGCCCACCGCGTAGGGCAGGCCGGTGCCGAGATGGCCGAAGTTCTGGTTCCAGATCACATCGTGGGGTTTGCACTGGGTGTAGGTCCAGCCGAAGATCGTGGTCGCGCCGCCGTCGCGGACCAGGATGCCGTCGGTGGGGAAATCCTTGGTGGCCTCGACGACCAGGCGCGCGGGATGAACGGGGGTGCCGCCCGAGGGGGCGGTCTCGGCCAGTTCCCGCAACCGCGACGCGTCCTGCTCGATCCACTGGGCGAGTTCGGGAGTCGCGGAGCGCGGGGTGTTCTTCAGCGCTTCGCTCAACTGCGGAACGATCGCCCGCAGATCGCCGACCAGCGGTACGTCGATGGGCCGGTTGACGCCGATGGCGCTGGGGTCCTGTTCGATCAGGATCCAGTTCCGGTTCTCCTCACCGGCGACCCAGTGCCGGCCCTTGCCGTAATGCACCGGTTCGCCGAGCTCGGTACCGATGGCCAGGCACAGATCGGATTTCACCACCGCGTCCACCGCCGAGGGCGAGAAGCCGTAGGGGAAGGTGCGCTCCTCGAGGCCTTCGATGAAGGAGGTGCCGCCGGAGGTCTGGATGACGGGGCAGGCCATGAGATCGGCCAGCGCCTTCACCGAGGCTCCGGCCCGGGCGGTGTGCACGCCGTGTCCCACCAGCAGAATCGGCTGCTTCGCCTGCCGGATGAGGTCGGCGGCGGCATCGATGCGGTCCTGGCCCGCGGTCTGGCCCACCAGCCGGTACCGCTCGGGCGGCAGCGCGGCGGGCACGTCGAGTTCCTCCTGGATCACATGCGAGGGGTACTCGATGTAGACCGGGCCCGGTGTTCCCGACAGTGCCTTGCGCAGACCCTCCCGGATGACCTCGTCGGTCTGATCGGCGTATTCGATACTCGCCGCGTATTTCACCGACGGCTCGAACAGCCCGGACTGTTTGATGAACTGGATCCGCCCGCGGCGCACCCGCTGCTCGGTGATACGTGCGCGCTGCCCACCCAGGAAGATGACCGGGGAGTTCTCCACCAGGGCGCACATCATGGCGCCCGCCAGATTCGCCACGCCGGGGCCGAGGGTGCCGATGCACACCGCGGCCTTTCCGGTCATCCGGGAGACGGCCTCGGCCATGAACCCCGCGGATTCCTCGTGATGCGGGGCCACCACATTCCAGCCGCGTTCGTCCGCGAGGTGGAACAGGTGCACGAAATTCGGGTCCGGGATGCCGAAGATGGTGTTGATACCTTCGGCTTCGAAGAGATCCAGAATCCGTTCGTAGACTTTGACCGCCATACTCACTTTCCTCCCATGGCCATTGCGAAACTCCGACCGATATGGTCGCTGTGGGCCGACGGAACGACCGGCAGCAGCCATGAATCCTCGGTGTCACGTATTTCGTCGATACGGGCGCCGACGTCCTCGAGCGTCCATTCCTTCTGGTACACACCGGGGGTCTCGGCGATATAGGCCCGCGCCACCCGGCCCGCGAGCGCCACCAGCATTTCGCCGCTCACCGTGCACGATTCATGCGCCAGCCAGCCCACCGCCGGTGCGACCAGTTCCGGATCCATCGGCGGGTACTTCGAGGTATCGAGCCCGTCGGCGAGCCGGGTGACCGCCGCAGGCACGATCACATTGGATTTCACACCGAATTCGGCGCCCTCCAGGGCCACCACATTCGAGAGCCCGATGACGCCCGCCTTGGCGACGGCGTAATTCGCGACGTTCTGATTACCGTAGAGACCACCGATGGACGAGGTCAGCACGACCCGCCCGTAGCCCGCATCCCGCATCACCGGGAACGCCGCCCGCACCACGTGGAACGCACCCCGCAGATGCACGTCGAGCACGGAATCGAAATCCTCGTAGCTCATTTCGGTGAGCGGGGCGTACCGCACATTGCCCGCGTTGTGGACGACCACGTCGACACGACCGTAGGTATCGAGCGCCTTGGCGACGATCGCCTGCCCGCCTTCGGGGGTGGCCACCGAATCGGCACTGGCCACCGCCCGGCCGCCGGCGGCCACGATCTCATCGGCCACCGTCTGCGCGACTCCCACATCGGAGTCGCCGCCGGGAATACTGCCGCCCACATCGTTGACCACGACCGCGGCGCCGCGAGAGCCGAGCAGCAGGGCGTACGCACGCCCCAGACCGCGCCCGGCCCCCGTGATCACCACGACCCGCCCGTCGAACCGCATATCGGACAACGCTTCTCCTAACCTTCGCCGCGGCGAATCATTCGCCGAGCGCCAAGCCCTCCAGCTCGCCCGTTTCCCGCCAGCTCTGCAGAATGTCCTCGAGGGCGTAGAAGCCCGGCCAGTACGGTTCGCCGAGATGCGAGCGGATGTTCCGCTCGCCCTCGTTGTTGTAGTAACCGGGCGTGCATTCCCGCTGGAAGTTGCTGTTGTCGACCGCGGTCTCCTTGATGGTGGCGCACCACTGGTCGACGGCCTCGACGGTCGGCTCCACCGTGCGCGAACCGCGCTCCAGCGCCTGGCCGATGATGTAGGCGGCGTGGGTGGCCTGCTGGTCGAACATATCGGTGGTGCTCGCGGTGACCCCGCCCTGGATGAAGCCGGTGAAGAACAGGTTCGGGAATCCGTTGCTGGTCAGCCCGTGCAGGGTGCGGTAACCACCGGCCCAGTGCTCGTAGAGCGAGAGCCCGTCGCGGCCCGCGAAGGGGTGGATCCCGTAGCGGCGGTCGAGTTCGGTGGTGATCTCGAAACCGCTGGCGAAGATGATGCAGTCCACCTCGTGTTCCACCCCGGCGGCGATGATCCCCTTCGCGGTGATCCGCTCGACGCCTTTGGTGTCGGCGACATCCACCAGGGTCACATTGTCGCGGTTGAAGGTGGGCAGGTATTCGTCGTTGAAACAGGGCCGCTTGCACAGGAATCGGTAGTACGGCTTGAGGGCCGCCGCCGTGGCCGGGTCCGTGACGATCTCGTCCACCCGCTGCCGGACGCGCTCCATGGCCCGGTAGTCCTGGTTCTCCCGGATCTCCATGAACTTCTCCGGGGTGACCTCGGCCCAGAGATTGTTCTCGTCCAGATAGGACTGGACATTGCGGCTGACCTCGGTCCAGCCGTCGCACACCAGATCCGGCTGGCCGGGCGCGAACGCCTCGAAGGCAGCGGTATGGAAGTTGCGACGCCGCTGCAACTGCCAGCCCGGTTGCAGCGACTCCACCCATGCCGGATCGGTGGGGACGTTACCGCGTTCGTTGATATAGGACGGTGTGCGCTGGAAGACGTACAGATGCTCGGCCGACCGGGCGATATGCGGAATCACCTGGATACCGCTGGCGCCGGTGCCGATCACCGCGACCTTCTTGTCCTCGAGACCAGTGAGGCCGCCGTTCATATCGCCACCGGTGTACTCGTAGTCCCAGCGGGCCGAGTGGAACATATGGCCGGTGAAATCGCCGAGTCCGGGGATGCCGGGCAGCTTCGGCTTGTTGAAGGGGCCCTGCGCCATCACGATGAACCGGGCGCGGATATCGTCGTCGCGGTTGGTGCCGATCCGCCAGCGCTGGATGGCCTCGTCCCATTCCAGCGATTTCACCATCGTGGAGAAGACGGCCTTCTCGTACAGCCCGAAATGTTTGCCGATCCGCTGCGCGTGCTCGAAACATTCGTCGCCGCGCGCGTACTTCTGGGTCGGGATGTATCCGGTTTCCTCGAGCAGCGGCAGATAACAGTAGGCGTCGGAATCGCATTGGATGCCCGGATACCGGTTCCAGTACCAGGCACCTCCGAAATCACCGGCGAGCTCGATGATCCGGAAGTCCTCGACCCCGGCCTGGACGAGCCGCGCGCCGGAGGTGAGCCCGGCCCAGCCGCCGCCCAGGACCGCCACGTCGATATCCTCGGACAGCGGGTCGCGGGGGGCGGCCGGGGTGTAGGGGTCGCCTTCGAAGAAATCGGTGAACCCGTCCTCGGACGCCACGTACTGCTTCTGTCCCTCCGGACGCAGCCGCTTATCGCGTTCGGCCAGATATTTGGCCCGCAGCGCGGCCTGGTCGATTTCGGGGGTCTGCGTGGGTGCGCAGTTGTTCATGCGAATTCCTCGGTGGGATTGTGAGAGGGGCCGGCGGTGCCGGGGTCAGGTGAGGTCACGCGGTTCACCGGTGCCCATGTATTCGGCGAGGTTGTGGTGCAGGTTCACGACACTGCGCTCGCGGTAGGGGTTGGGTTTCGGGCCCGAGAAGCCGGCGGTTTTCATCCCCTGCTGGACCGCGGCCATATTGTCGAAGTCCTGCGGGAGCACGGTGCGCCAGCCCGGATCGTCCTGCGGCGTATGGACCCATTCCGTCTGCGGCGCTTCGCCTTCGGGGAACAGTTCGTAGACCGCGGCCTCGAAAATGCACTTGTCGGGGTCGTAACCGTAGGGCCGCGCGCTGTAGCAGAGCATATTGTTCACGGCGTGGCCGATCTGGAAGTTCGGGAAGATCTGCCAGGCGGTACCGGCGGCCGCCACATCGGCCGGGGTGACCGTCGGCCAGATGACACCGCGTTTCTCGTCGTCGGCACGAGCCGAGGCGAGCCAGTGCGCCATGACCTCCGGCCCCGGGGTGCCCTCGGGCAGTTCGTCGGTGAGCCGCCGCGCCGCCTCCACCATGGTCCAGGTGGTGTTGGTGTTGGCGTTCTCCCAGGTGAAGTTCTGCAACTCGATGGTGGATTTACGGGCGTCGGGGCCGTGGCCGAGGCGGATCTTGCCCTGACTCTCCTCCTGCCCCTTCGGCGCGTCGTAGCCGATATTGCTGTGTTTGCCCTGCGCCCGCGCCCACCCCAGGAACATGCCGAAGTTCATGAACTCCGGATGGGTGTAGGGCACGTGGTAGGTCTCCATGAAGGCCTCGAGCGCGACCTTCCAGTTGCAGTCGAACACCAGCCACCGGCGCCAGCGGTAACGCATGTTCTCCAGCTGGAAGGGATCGAGCAGCGATGCGGCGGGTTCCAGGTATTCCCGCAGGCTCTCGGTCGGGTTCGGATCCAGGTTGACGAAGATCCAGCCACCCCAGGTGTCGACCTGTACGTCGACGAGGCCGTCGCGGCCGTCGCTGAGCCCGCACGGCCAGTCCTCGCGTTCGGGCACGAAGGTGTTGCGGCCTTCGAGGTCGTAGCGCCAGCCGTGGAATCCGCAGACGAACTGTTTCTTCTGGCCGTGGGCGCTACGTTCCCCGGGCGGGGTGTCGACCAGGCGTCGGCCGCGGTGCGCGCACACATTGTGATAGGCGCGGATCTTGTCCGGTGCGGTACGCACGATGATGAGCGAATCGTCGAGGATCTCGTAGGTGAGGTAATCGCCCACCCGGGGGATCTCCTCGATCCGGCCGACCTGCTGCCACACCTTGCGCCACAGCTTGTCGCGTTCGGCCTTCACGTATTCGGGGCTCAGGTACGCCTCCACCCCGATGGTCTTCGGCGAGGACAGCGGTTCGGTGTTCGTGGCGGCGATATCGTCGACGGTCTCGCTCATGGCGTTCTCCCACCCCAGGTCCGGGGACAGTCGGTGTCGGTGCAATACATTTCGGTGGTCAGCTGGTGATGGCGGCCCGGAACCCCTCGTCCTTCAGGAACAGCGAGGTGTTGTCGGCGCCGAGATGCGTCCATTTCAGATTCAGCCCGCCGTCGACCAGGATCGTCTGCCCGGTGATGTAGGACGACAGCTGCGAGAGCAGGAACAGCACCGCGCCGGCCTGTTCCTCGGGCCGGCCTCGGCGGCCCATGGCGATGGCGGTGCGATCGCGATCCGGGTCCTCGTCCACATAGGTGCCCGAGGCCGGGGTCTCGGTGACACCGGGCGCGATCGCGTTCACCCGGATATCACTGAGCGCCAGTTCGACCGCGAGGGTGCGGGTCGCGGCGACCAGCGCGGCCTTGGCGGTGCCGTAGGCGATGTGGAACGGCGCGGTGTTCATCCCGCTGATGGAGGACAGCGAGACGATGGAACCCGACCGCCCCTGCTCTTTGATCTCCGCGGCCACCGCCTGGCTCATGAAGAACATCGATTCGAGGTTCTGGTGGAACAACGCCCGCCAGTCCTCGCGGGTTACCCGAGTGGCGGGCATCCAGGTGGCAGGGGCGGCCCCGCCGGCAATGTTGACCAGGCCGTAGAGCTCGCCGTCGGCCTGCCGGGCCGCCTCCAGAACTGTGGCGACTCCTTCGTCGGTGGAAGCGTCGGCCTGGACCGGGATCACCTTCAGGCCTTCACCCGCCAGCGGTTCCACATGTTTCGCCAGGTTCTCCGCGCCCCGGCTCACGCCGAGCACGGTGGCCCCGGCCCGGGCGACCAGACGGGTCACCGCGGTGCCGATACCGCCGCCGCCCGCACCGGACACGATCACCACGCGTCCGTCGAGCCCGAAGAAGTCGTTCGTCATGGATTTCTCACCCGTCCTTCCGGAACGCGAGCACACTGCCCTCGGCATCGGCGGCGATATAGAGGGTGCCGTCGGCGCCCGCGGTGATACCCGCGAACGGCCCCTGCGGGCCGGAGAACGGCGGCATACCCAGCAGTGGTTTCGGTGTCACTCCCGGGGGCGCGCCCACCGGCAGGTTCCAGGCCAGTACTTCGCGGGCCTTCGTATCCAGGTCGATAGAGACCAGATTCTTGGCCCCGGAGTCGACGACCAGCAGTTCGGAGCCGCGGACCAGGATGCCCTGCGGGGTGTCGAGACCGTCGACGACGGTGTCCACACCCGCCGGGGTGACCGAGACGATCCGGCCCGCACCGGATTCGGCGACCAGGCAGGTGCCCCCGGTGGTGAAGGCCACGCCGATCGGCTTGTCCAGACCCGAGGCCAGGACATCGGCTCCGCCGCCGCCGTTCACCCCGAGGACGCGGCCGGTGCCGAATTCCGTGGTCACGATGACCCCGCCCGGCCCGACCTCGATCCCGTAGAGCTGATCCAACGGCGCCTCGGCGCCCGCCAGGAATTCGCTCTCCCCGGCGGCGGGACGCCAGCGTGCGACCTGGCCGCCGGCGGTGGCGACCACGAATTCGCCCGGGCCGGTGGCGGTGGCGCCCCGGACGAAGCCCGGATAGCCCGGGCTGAACAGCATGCCCTGGGTTTCGAGTCCATCCGGGCCGACCGCGTAGAAGTAGGTGCCGTCGGCGACGAACAGCGTGCCGTCGGGCCCCACGGTCAGGTCCAGCGGCCAGTTCAGGCCGCCGGGCAGGGTGGTGCGGGTTTCGCCGCCGGACAGGATCTCGGTGATCTCACCGGTGAAGTTGGAGACGAACAGGCGCCCGTTCACCAGGGTGCAGTTGTCCAGACCGGGGTTCAGCTGGGCCAGCAGGGTTTTCTCTCCGTTGCGCGGATTGATCCGCAGCACCTGCCCGGAGGCCACCTGAGTGGAGACGATCCAGCCCTCGGAGTCGAACTTCACCGAATCCGGGACACCGAGGTCACCGGTCACGCGCTCGGGTTCGCCGCCGTCGGGATGGATCCGCCAGATCTCGTTGAGACCCATCACCGGGTAGTACAGCAATCCGTCCGGCCCGACCTCCATGGCATTGGGCTGCTCGATGTTCTCGAGCAGGATGCGGGGCGCGCCACCGTCGAGCGGCAGTTCCATGAGGCGCCCGCCCGGCCGGCATTCGTTGACGAACAACCGGCCCTGATACACCGTGATGCCGTTGGCGCTGGGCAGATCGGCGCGCAGCAGCCGGGTGGTGCCGTCGGCGTGCCGGGCGCTGACCCGGCCGTCCATCACCTCGGTGGCGTAGAGGGTGCCGTCGGGCGCGAAGGCGCAGTCGTCGGGGGCGATGATATCGCCGCCCTTGGCGCTGATGGTCTCGATCGCGCCGGTATCGATATCGAGGGCACTGATCTGACTCCCCGTGACCTGCGCGATGTAGATCCGGCCGTCCGGGCCGGTCCGTAGGCCGTTGGCTCCGAAGAGCCGGCTGGGAGCGGTGATCCGCCGCTGACTCCAGCCGGCCGCGAGACCGATAGCCTGACCGCCCTGAAAGCGCGCCTCTTGCTGCAACATTCCGACTGACTCCCAACCGACCCGGCCGATAGCGCTGATCCGCCTCGATGTCGAGGACTTGTAAGGAATCTAACGCTCCATCCAGGCAAGCGCAATAAGTATTGCAATCTTTGTAAGGATAGTACCGAGCATGGGGTATCCGCAGGGATGGGGCCGCTTTCGGTACCGCCGGGCGCATCCGACCGGCAACCTCGCCACGGCTAGGAGAATAGCATTCTCTAAAGAGGAAATGGTTGACTTCCGAGATACGTTCGGACGGGATCGCGCAGGTCAAACGCCGCGACCCGCGACGTCGCGACGAGGCCGCGCACGACGACCGGCCCCCTATTCGACAGCCACCGCCGCGGTCGTGATGATGAACCGGGTGTCGGACCCGAACCGCCGGCGACCGGCGTGACGGTGCGCCCGTTGACGGCACCGCCACAGCCCTTCCGGCGGTCCCGGTAGCCGGCGATCGCCACCCGGGCCCGCCGAAGCCGAACCGGGACCGTACATCCCGACTCCGGGAATCCGTCGCAAACTAATCACACTGAGCGAATGCCGTGAGCGCCGGGACACATCGTCCTATGTTTCTCCGTCGGAAGACTTCGGTGCCGACGAAAGCAAACGACCAGTGCGCAGGAACAAACGCAATGCCCTCATCGCGGCCGGACTGGCAGCCGTTGTCCTGCTCACCGGTTGCACGGGTGGCGGAAACGGCGCAGCGCCGACCGACGGTGGCGAACTCATCACCGGTTTGTATCTGGAGCCGCGCGGGCTCGATCCGCACCGGCAGACCTACTGGGAGACCTACCGCGTCTCCCGTCACATCTTCGAACCGCTGGTCGGGGAGGATCTGACCACCACCGACGGGGTCCCCGGGCTGGTGCCGGTGCTGGCCACCGAGTGGAGTCACAACGGTGACGGCCGGATCTGGAACTTCCGGCTCCGCGAGGGCGTCCGGTTCCACGACGGCACCCCCTTCGACGCGGCCGCGCTGCACAAGAACGTCCAGCGGGTATGGGATCGCGCCTACGGATTCTTCGACGAACAGAGCGCCGGCCGGGTGAAGGTCTGGTTCGGCAACCTGCGCGACGCCCATCCCACCGGCGACCACACCTACACCTTCGAATTCGACAAGCCGTTCCTCGGTTTCCCGCGCATCCTCGCCCAGTCGATGTACACGCTGCCGATCGGGAATCCGGCGGTGTGGGAGAAATTCGGCAACGACGAGTTCGCCCAGCACCCCGAGGGCACCGGGCCGTACCGTTTCGGCTCCCGCGCGATCGGCGACCGCATCGTGCTGCAGCGCAACCCGGACTACTGGGGTGAACGCCCCCGTTCGGACACTCTCACCTTCCGGATCATCCCCAACAACCAGACCCGGGTGGCTTCGCTGCGCAGCGGCGAGGTGGATCTGATCAGCTACGTCCCGCCCGACGATGTCGAAGGACTCGAGAACGCCGGCTTTCAGGTGCCCGAGGGCACGGGCGCCGAACTCGTCTACTTCTCGTTCAACCGCCGCAACCCCGTTTTCGACGACGACCGGGTGCGCCGCGCGCTGATCCACGGACTGAACCGGGAAGCGCTGGCGAAGGAAGTCTTCAACGGCTACGCCACCCCGCAGTACTCGTTCCTGCCGCCCGGCAACGAGGCCTACGATCCGGCGGTCCGCGATTTCCCTTACGACCCCGACCGTGCGCGGCAGCTGTTGTCGGAAGCCGGTTTCGGGCCCAGCGAGCTACGGTTCAACCTGGTCATCGACGTCGCCAACGAGAATCTCGGGCAATGGCTGCAGGCGCATCTGAAGGCCATCGGGGTCGAGGTGGATATCGTCAGCCTGGACCGGGTGAACTATTCGGCGCGGATCGTCACACCGCAGCCCGGCGACGGACTGAGCATCGACGAGTTCGGTGAGACCGACGCGGAATGGCTGTACAACGGCTACAACGGCCTGCGGAACCGCGGACTGGACCCGGCGAAGTATCCGGATGTGACGGCCGCGATCGAGACCGCGCTGCACACTCCCGACCCGGACGGCCGGATCCGGCTGTGGCAGCAGGCCGAGGAGAAGCTGCGCACCAACGCCCTGGTGATCCCGGTGGTGAACCAGAACCGCTTCTACGCGGCCGGGCCCAACGTCGAAGGCTTCGTATTCCCCGCCACCAACTGGTACGACCTCGCACCGGTGTGGCTCTCGGGTTCACGATGAGGTCGTTGCGCCGGCTCGGGTTCCGCCTCCTCAATATGCTGCCGATCCTGTTCCTGGTCTCGATACTGGCCTTCCTGCTCGGCGTGCTGACCCCGGGCGATCCGGTGGAAGCACAGTTCGCGTCCCGCTACACCCCCGAGCAACTGGACGAACTGCGGGCGACCTATGGGCTGGACCGACCGCTGTGGGAGCAGTATTTCGTCTGGCTGAAGAATCTCGCGGCCGACGGCGGCGGATTGTCGCTCGGTCTCGGCACTCCGGTGTTCGACATGCTGATCCCGCCCTTCCTCAACACGCTGATACTGACCGTGGCGGGCACCCTGGTGTGCCTGGTGTTCGGCACCCTGATCGGCGGGCTGGCCGGCGTCTACCACGACACCTGGATCGACCGCGCGGTGATGCTGGTGGCGCAGATCGGCAGCAATCTGTCGGTGTACTGGTTCGGGCTCGTGCTGATCAGTGTGTTCGCGCTGCAACTGGGCTGGCTGCCCGTGGGCGGGATGCAATCCCGGGGCGGCGGCGGATTCGGTGATCTGCTCCGGCATCTGGTGCTGCCCGCCGTATCGGCCGCGCTGATCTCCACTCTGGTGCTGGCCCGGTTCGTGCGGATCGGGGTGATCCGCGAAGCGGCCGGGGACTATGTGCGGACTTTCCGATCGCAGGGAGTCGCGTTACGGACGATCTACGGCCGCAACGTGTTCCGCAATATCGCGCCGAGCATCGTCAATGTCACCGGACTCGAGATCGGGACCCTCATCACCGGCGTGTTCTTCGTGGAGATCGTCTTCAACTGGCCCGGAATCGGCACCCAGCTGGTGAACGCGGTGAACGGTAAGGACTATCCGGTGATCCAGGGCGGCATCGTGCTGGTGGCACTGTGCTACCTACTGGTCAACCTGCT
The DNA here is from genome assembly GCF_053589395.1 of Nocardia sp. NPDC003345. Lineage (NCBI taxonomy): Bacteria > Bacillati > Actinomycetota > Actinomycetes > Mycobacteriales > Nocardiaceae > Nocardia > Nocardia sp. NPDC003345. The sequence continues at coordinate 19,645 of NZ_JBSFRU010000007.1, read as the reverse complement.
CACCGATATCGTCGTCGACGCCCTCGATCCACGACTGCGGGGGGCCTGATGGTGTTCGCTCTCCCCCGGGCCTCGGTGCTCGCCGCCGGGCCCCGCCGGCGATACAGCGCCCAGTTCGTCGCCGCCGTGGCCGCGATCGGCGTCGTGGTACTCCTCTCCTTGCTCGCGCCCCTGATCGCGCCCTACGATCCGCTCGCGACCGATCCCGCCGCCAAATTCCTCCCGCCCGGCAGCGGCGGTCATCTGCTCGGCACCGACGATCTCGGCCGGGATCTGCTGAGCCGGGTGCTGTGGGGCGGCCGGACCTCCCTGCTGCTGGCCGTGGTCTCGGTGGCCGGGGCCACCGCGCTGGGTTCGGTGGCGGGACTGCTCGCCGGGTTCGCCGGCCCCCGGGTGAGTGGGCTGGTGATGCGGATGGTGGATATGCTCTTCGCTTTTCCGGTCGTGCTGGTCGCGGTCGCGCTGGCGGCGCTGTTGCGGCCCGGAGCGGTGGTCGTGGTGGTGGCGATCGTGTTCCACGTCGTCCCCTACGTCACCCGAGTGGTGTTCGCGGAGGTGAAACAGCACACGCGGCGCGAATACGTGGAGGCGGCGACCGCGCTCGGCGCGACCCGCTGGTCATTGATGGTGCGTGAGGTACTGCCGAATGTGCGCGGGCAGATCGTGGTCTACGGGACCGGTCTGGTCGCCGCGATGGTGGTGTTCTCCGCGAGTCTCAGCGCGGTCGGGATCGGTGTGCAGCCGCCCACCCCGGACTGGGGCCAGATGATCGCCTCCGGCGCGAAAGTCCTGCTCTCCGGCCATATGTATGTGGCGGTGATCCCGGGCATCACGGTGGCGCTGGTCGCCCTCGCCTTCAACTGGCTCGGTGACGCCCTGCACGATCTGTCCGACCCCCGGACTCGGGGCGGGCGCCGATGACCGCCCTGTCCACCCACGACCCCGATATCCGGCGGCCGGCCCCGGCCGGGCCCACGGTGCTCGAGGTCGTGGATCTGAGCATCGGGTTTCCCGGTGACGGTACCGGCGAGCCGACCGTCTCGGGGCTGTCCTTCGCACTGGCCGCCGGTGAAGTGCTCACCCTGGTCGGGGAATCCGGCTCCGGCAAGAGCCTCACCGCGGCCGCGGTGATAGGCCTGCTGCCTCGCGGGGCCCGCGTCCTGGGCGGCACGGTGCGCTTGCGCTCCGGCAGCGGCCCGGCGGTCGATCTCACCTCGCTGCCGGAACGGAAACTCACCCGCTACCGGGGCACCGGTATCGGCATGGTGTTCCAGAACCCGCTGGGCGCACTCGATCCCGCGCACCGCATCGCCGCGCAGCTCGACGAAGTCCTGGTCCGGCACCGCCCGGATACGACCCGGGCCGCACGCCGCGAACTGGCGACGGATTGGCTCACCAAGGTCGGTTTCGACAACCCGGAACGGGTAGCGGGGTCCTATCCGCACGAACTGAGTGGCGGTATGCGTCAGCGGGTCGCGGTGGCATTGGCGGCCCTGTCCGAACCCGCGGTCCTCATCGCCGATGAGCCGACCACCGCCCTGGATACCGTTGTGCAGCGCCAGATCCTGGATCTGCTGCGCGATATCACCCGCAGTACCGGATCCGCCCTCCTGTTGATCACCCACGATTTCGATGTGGTGGCCCATATGGCCGACAGCGTCGTGGTGCTCTCGCGCGGACGCGCTGTCGAACAGGGCTCACGCGATACCGTGCTCACCGCGCCCGCGCACCCCTACACCCGGGAGTTGCTCGCCGCGGTCCCGCGGCTGGGTAAGCGGGCGGCGCTACCGCGGTGGCACGGCCCCCGGAGCCTGTCGCCGGCCGCCTCCGCGCCGGAGACTGCCACGCCACCGGCCCGCAACGAGGCGGCAGCACCGTTGCTGCGACTGGAATCGGTGACCAAACGTTTCACAGTCGGCGGATTCGGCACCGGCCTCGCCAAACGCGACCATCTCGCTGTCGACGGAGTGTCCCTCGCGATCCGTCCCGGCGAGATCTACGGTCTCATCGGACCCTCCGGTTCCGGGAAATCCACACTCGGGCGGGTGATGGGCGGGCTGCTGCCCGCTACCGCCGGCACGGTCGTCTTCGACGGCGCCCGGATCGACGGCACACCATCCGCCGGCCTGCGTGACCTGCGGGCGCGGTTGCAGTACGTCTTCCAGGACCCCGTCGGTTCACTCAACCCGGGCGTTCGGGTCGGCGAACAGATCGCCCGGCCGCTGCGCCGGTTCGGCCGGGTCCGCTCCCGCGCGGCGGCGGCGGAGGCGGTCGCCCGGGCGCTCGACCTCGTCGGCCTGCCGGCCGAATTCGCCGCCCGGTACCCGCACGCGCTGTCGGGTGGTCAGGCACAGCGGGTGTGTCTCGCCCGGGCGCTGGCGCTGGAACCGGAGGTTCTGATACTCGACGAGCCGACCTCCTCGCTGGACGTCTCCACCCAGGCCGAGATCATCGATCTCCTGCTGGGACTGCGGGAACGGCTGAATCTCACCTGTGTGTTCGTCGGGCACGACCTGGGTCTCGTCGAATGGGTCAGCGACCGGATCGGCGTCCTCTCCGGCGGCCGGCTGGTCGACGAGTTCCGCACCGAGCATCTCTACGACGCCGCCCGCTCGTCCGCGACACGGGCCCTGCTCGACGCCGACCTCGGCCCGACGAAAGCGCTGCGCTCATGACTCCTCCGTATTCCGGCGTCCCCGTGTCGGCGGTGGCATTCACCACTGCCGAGGTGGTGGCGATCCTGGACGACGCGCGGCTGCGGGAGGTCTGGTCCGGCCATCCCGCCGCGTTCGCGGTGGTCGGGATCGACCGCCTCGCCGGTCCCGGCGCCACTCCGGCCGCGACCGATCTCGACCCCAGCCTGCTGGCGACCGCCTTGGCCTCCTACGGCGGCCCGGCGGTGGTCCTCGCCGCGACGGCGCATATCGATCTGCCCTACAACCTGGCCCGCCGGGCACTGTCGGTGGACCACCTCACCCGCGGCCGGTCCGGAGTGCTGCTGGGCAGCCGCGACCCGCGCGGCCGTACCGAGAAGGCCTGGAGCGGGGCCGGGCTGGGCAGGACGGCCGAACTCGGGCCGGATACCGCCGCCGATACCGCCCGCGCGATCGCCGGCCTGTGGCAGAGCTGGCCGGCGGACAGCGTCGTCGGGGACAAGGAATCCGGGATCCTGGTGCGTTCGGAACGGATCCGGCGGGTCGATCACCGCGGTGCCGCCGTGACCGCCGGACCGCTGAGTATCCCCGGCTCACTCCAGGGCACACCGGTACTGGCCTGGTACGAGCCGGATCCGGCGGCCGGAATCCGCGGCGTCGAAGTGTACGACCTGACCGTGCTGGGTGGTTTCCCCGATCGCGCTGCCGTGGCCGCCGCGGTTTCGCACCACCGAGAAGCGGAGTCCGGCACCGGGGCGAACCGTGCGGGAGCCCGGCCGGTGCTGGCCGAGGTACCTGCCCACGATCCCGCATCCGCCGCCGCACTACTCGCCGCCGGAGCCTACGGAATCCTGCTGCGCACCGCGGTCGGCGACGACCCCACCGCCACCGCCGCGACCCTGCTGCGGACCGCCGCCGATCTCGTCTCCACCCCGGGTTCCGCGTTCCGCGCCGATCCTCACACGACCCTGCGAGACACCCTGGGCCTGCCGCCGCCCGCCGATCTGCTGACCGCTGCCGCGCCGGCGTTCGCCGCGCCGTCCACCGGGGTCTATCGCTGACCGCCGATCCATCCGCCGAAGAAAGGACCCCCATGGCAGCCCCCACCACGGCCGATCTCCGGTCACTGCTGGCCCGTCCGGAGGCCGGCTACGACGCGCTCGCCGCCACCTACCGACCGCATTTCGATCGCATCGCCGCGGGCAACGCGGACCGCGAACGCGCGCGCGAGTTCCCGTTCGAGCAAGTGCGGCTGCTGGTGGACGCGGGGTTCTCCCGGTTGCGAATTCCCCGCGCCTTCGGCGGCGACGGCGCCACCCTGCAACAGGTGTTCCTGCTCCTCGCCGACCTCGGCGCCGCCGACCCGAATATCGCCCATGTCTTCCGCAACCATCTCGCGTTCGTGGAGGACAGGCTCAACTCCCCGGACCATCCGGCCACCGAGGTCTGGCTCGAGCGTTTCCGGCGCGGCGATTTCGTCGGCGGTGGCTGGACCGAGGCGAACAACGCGAAGTTCGGCGATATCGGCACCCGGCTCACGACCACCGCCGGAGTCACCCGGCTGACCGGGAACAAGTACTACGCCACCGGCAGCCTCTACGCGGACTGGCTCGATGTGATCGGCCGCGACGAGGACGACCGGCTCGTCACCGCGCTCGTGGCGCGCGAACAGGACGGCGTCACCCTCACCGACGACTGGGAGGGCTTCGGACAGCAGACCACCGCCAGCGGGTCGGCCCGCTACCGCGACGCGGTGGTCGACGAACACGGGCTCTTCCCGGCCGAGGAGCGGTTCGCGTATCAGGGGCTCTTCTATCAGACCGCCCTGCTCGCGGTGCTGGTCGGAATTGCGCGGGCGGCTTTCCGCGACGGTACGGAGGCGCTGCGCCGGCGGACCCGCAACTACCCGCTGGGCATCGACGAGGTCCCGGCCCGGGATGCCCTGCTGCAACAGCGGATCGGCCTGCTGGCCACCCGGGTGTTCCAGGCCGAGGCCGCACTCGAGAAACAGTCCGCGACCCTGGACGCCGTCGCCACGGCCCACCTGCGCGGCGACGAACAGGCCGAGAAGGACGCGCTCGTCGAAGCCACCGTACGCACCCACGAGGCGCAGACGGTGATCGTGGAATCCGCGCTGGAGGTGACCGCCGCGGTCTTCGATGCCCTCGGCGCCTCCGCGACCGCGGTCTCCGCGGGACTGGACCGGCATTGGCGCAACGCCCGGACCCTGTCCTCCCATAATCCACGCATCTTCAAGGAGCGGGTGCTCGGCGACTACTACGTCAACGGCACCCCGCCGCCGGGCGGTTCGAACACCTTCCTGCGCCCGCAGGGCCAGGGCGCGTAACCGCCATGACCGAACCCCGTTCCGGCCACGTGCTGCTCGGCGTGAATGTGCTCGTCTACGGCTATATTCCGGCGGCCTGGCGCTCGCCGCTGCTCGGCACCCTGGATTTCGTCTCCGCGCAGTACTGGGAGCGGATCGGCCGGCTGGCCGAACGCGCCCGCCTCGACGCGGTGTTCCTCGCCGACGGGCTCGGCCTCGGCGACCCCGCCTACGACGCCAACCCCATCCGGCTCGATCCGCATATCATCTGGACCCACGTCGCCCGGGCCACCGAACACGTGGGTCTCATCGCCACCGCCTCCACCACCTTCAACGATCCCGTCGACCTCGCCGCCCGCATCCTCACCCTCGACCACCTGTCGCACGGCCGCGCCGGCTGGAACCTGGTGACCACCCGCGACGACCGCTCCGCGGCCAACTTCGGGCTCGAGCGGGTCGTACCGCGCACCCAGCGTTACGAACGCGCGGCCGAATTCGCCGCCCTGTCGCGCGCCCTGTGGTCGGCGGCCGGCACCGGCGAGCGGGTCCGCCATCACGGCGCCTTCTTCGACTACGAGGGCGATTTCCGCGCGCCCGCCTCCCCGCAGGGCCTGCCGGTGCTGTTCCAGGCCGGTGGTTCGCCCGGCGGCCGCGATCTCGCCTCCCGCTACGCCGACGGTGTGTTCACCGCCGAGATCACTCCGGAAACCGCCCGCGCCCACTACCGCACGGTCAAAGACGGTGCCGTGCGCGCCGGCCGCGCGGCCGGCGAGGTCGCCATCATGCCCGGTCTGCTGCTGACCCTGGGCTCCACCGAAGAAGAGGCTCGCCGCCGGGTCGACGACCTGTACGAATCCAGCCCCGCCGCCTATTCGGCGGCATGGCTGTCGCATGCCATCGGAGTCGATGTCTCCGCACTCGACCTCGACGAGCCCTTCCCCGACGCGGTGCTGCGCGGCCCGGCCGACCCGGACCTGTTCACCGGCAGTATCGGATTCCGCGAATCCATTCTCGAGCAGATCCGCCAGACCCGGCCCACCGTGCGCGAATACCTGCGCCAGACGCGCTATTCCGGTTCCGGGCACGGCGGCTTCGTGGGCACGCCGGAACAACTGGCCGACCGGATCGAGCACTGGTACCGCACCTACGCGTGCGACGGTTTCAACCTGCAACCGGATATCCTGCTCGACAGTCTGGAAGTGATCGCCGACGAAGTGGTCCCGCTCCTGCGCGCCCGCGGCCTGTTCCGCGACGACTACGAATCCACCACCTTGCGCGGCAACCTCACCGCCGCCGGGTCCCGGGGTCTCACGGTGCGAGGTGCGCAGTCGTGATCGCGGGCCACCGCGATACTTTGTGCGCGCCGTAGCCGCCCCGGGCACCCGCTCGAATCCGGCCGTCCCGCCCCCGCGATCCCCGGTTCCGGCGGAGTGTCATGGCCCGAAATCGGCACGTCGGGTCACCGGCTACCCTCACCATCGAGTAGACGGACTCCCGACTACCGGACAGGCGGCATGACCGATACCGACACCTCCCGCGACCACCGGCGCCCGGAACAGCTGGCCCGGCTGCTCACCGACCTGCGCGAGATGGGCGTCGCCGTGGACGATTCCACGCTCACCCGGGCGCTCTACACCAGTGACGCGAGCCTCTACCGCGTGGTTCCGCAGGCGATCGCCTATCCCGGAACCGCCGACGAGCTCGGCGCGGCCGTGCAGAGCGCGTTGCGCAACGGTATCGCGATCACCCCGCGGGGCGCGGGCACCTCGTGCTGCGGCAACGCCATCGGGCCCGGCCTCATCGTGGACACCCGCCGTCACCTCGACCGGGTCCTCGGTATCGACCCGGCGGCCCGCACCGCGACCGTCCAGCCCGGCACGGTGCAGGCGGTGCTGCAGTCGGCCGCGGCGCCGCACCGCCTGCGGTTCGGGCCGGACCCCTCGACCAGCAACCGGTGCACGATCGGCGGGATGATCGGCAACAATGCGTGCGGGCCGCGGGCACTGGGGTATGGGCGCAGCGCCGACAATGTCGCCGCCCTCGAGGTGGTGCTGGGTACCGGGGAGCGGTTGCGGGTGGCGTCGGGCACCCGGACCGTCTCCCCCACCCTGGACGCCGTAGAGCAGCTGGTGCGCGACAATCTGGCGACGATCCGCACCGAGTTCGGCCGGTTCGGCCGGCAGGTCTCGGGCTATTCCCTCGAACATCTGCTGCCGGAGAACGGGTTCGACGTCGCTCGCTTCCTCGCGGGCACCGAGGGCACACTGGCCGTGATCACCGAAGCGACCGTGCGCCTCGCCGCCGACGCGGCGCACAAGGCGATGATCGTCCTCGGCTACCCCACCATGCCGGCGGCCGCCGACGACGCGCCCGCGATTCTGCGGCACCACCCGACCGCCGCCGAAGGCCTGGACCGCCGGATCGTCGACGTCGTCGCGCAGCAGCAGGGCGCCGCGAGTATCCCCGCGCTTCCCGAGGGCGACGCCTGGGTTTTCGTCGAACTCGCCGACGACGATCCGGCGCTGCTGCGCGAGCGCGCGCAGGCCCTGCTCGCCGCGGCCGGCGCCGGCGACGGACGGATCGTCGAGGACGCCCGGGCCGCCGACCGCCTGTGGAAGATCCGCGCGGACGGGGCGGGACTCGCGGCACTGAGCCTGGACCGGCCCGCATACGGCGGCTGGGAGGATGCGGCGGTACCGCCGGACCGCCTGGGCGCCTACCTGCGCGATTTCGACCGCCTGATGAGCCGGCACGGCGTCCGGGGCCTGCCCTACGGCCATTTCGGCGACGGATGCGTGCACTGCCGGATCGATTTCCCGCTCGACACCGCCGACGGGCCCCAGGCCTACCGGCGGTTCGTGGAAGAGGCCGCCGACCTGGTCGGCGGGTACGGCGGATCGATCTCGGGAGAACACGGAGACGGCCGCGCCCGCTCGGCGCTGCTACCCCGTATGTACTCCCCTGCCGCGATCTCGCTGATGGGGCGGGTGAAGGCGATCTTCGATCCGCGCAACCTGCTCAACCCCGGCGTCCTGGTCGATCCCCGGCCGGTGGAGACGGATATGCGCATCCCGCTTGCCCGCACCACACCGCTGGCGCTGCGTGAACCGCTGCTGGTGGAATCGATCCACCAGTGTTCGGGCGTCGGGAAGTGCCTGGCGAACGGGAACGCCGCCGGCCAGGTGATGTGCCCGTCGTATCAGGCCACCGGCGAGGAGAAGGATTCGACCCGCGGCCGGGCCCGGGTGCTGCAGGAGATGGTCAACGGAGAACTCGTCACCGGCTGGGACGCACCCGAGGTCGCCGAGGCGCTCGACCTTTGCCTGTCGTGTAAGGGGTGTTCCCGGGATTGCCCCAGTGGTGTCGATATGGCCTCCTACAAGTCCATCGCCACCGACCGCGCCTACGCCGGGCGGATACGGCCGCGCAGCCACTACGCGCTGGGCCAGTTACCCCGGTGGGCCCGGCTGGTGTCGGCGCTGCGGCTGGGTCCCGCACTCAACGCCGGGACCCGGCTCCCGGGGCTGGGCGCTCTGATCCGCTGGTCCGCCGGGGTCGACCGCCGCCGGGACCTGCCGGCGTTCGCCCGCCGCTCGAATCGGCGGGCCACCCGGATACCGGATGCGACGGGACAGCCGGTGGTGGTGTGGGTCGACTCCTTCACCGACGGTTTCGACAACGATCATCTGGACGCGCTCGTCCGGGTACTCGCCCGGGCCGGCTACCGTCCCCGCTTCCTCGAAGGGCAGGCCTGCTGCGGCCTGACCTGGATCTCCACCGGTCAGCGCGCCGGGGCGCGCCGGCAGCTGGAAGCCGCGCTCGATGTGCTGTACCCGATCATCGCCGGTGGCACCCCGGTGATCGGTGTCGAGCCCTCCTGTATCGCTGTGTGGCGCGGTGATGCCCGCGAACTCCTCGACGATCCACGCGTGCCCGTCGTGGCCGCGGGGATCCGCACCCTCGCCGAGATCCTCGGCGAAACCCCCGGGTGGCAACCGCCCGACCTCACCGGTGTCGAGATCCTCGCCCAGCCGCACTGCCATCACGCCGCGGTTCTGGGCTGGGCCACCGACGCGCGGCTGCTCGAGCGGACCGGCGCGACCGTCACGACCCTCGGCGGATGCTGCGGGCTGGCGGGTAACTTCGGCGTCGAGAAGGGCCACTACGAGGTTTCGGTGGCCGTCGCCGAGACCACGCTGCTGCCCGCGGTCCGGGCCGCCGGGCACGAGACCGTGATCCTGGCCGACGGTTTCTCGTGCCGCCTGCAGCTCGCCGAACTGTCCGCCCGGACCGCGACCACCCTCGCGCAACTGCTGGCCCGCCAACGGACGTGACTTCGCTTCCGTTGCCGCGTCCACGGCATCGGGACGTTGTCGGGCGGGCGGTGTAGCCTCCACCGGCGTAGCACCACCCACCCCGACCAGTGAGGACACCGATGCCCCGGGACATCGCGGATCTACCCTTTTCGCAATGGCTGGAAAAGGCCGATGACCTGCGGCCCGAGGAGGAGTACGACTGCGCGCGATTCGAGCCGGCCGAATACGCCGGCGCGGATATCCGGCACGCGGTATTCGGCGAGTGCGCGTTCCGCTCACTGACCTTCTCCGGCGGTTCGGCCCATAACGCCCGGTTCGCCGATGTCTGGTTGCACGGGGTGCGGTTCACCGGTACCGAGATGCCCGATGCCGTATGGATGGATGCCGAGGTGATCGAGGGTGCCTGGTCGGGTGTGGAGGCCAGTGGCGCCGAATTGCGGCGGGTGGTCTTCCACGACTGCAAATTCGATTCGGTGAACCTGCGCGGCGCGAAACTGTCGAAGGTCCGCTTCGTGGATTGTGTACTGCGGCACGTCGATTTCGGCGGGGCGCAACTCACGGAGGTCGAGTTTCCCGGCACCGAGATCGCGGCCCTGGTGCTGCGTGACACGCGACTGAACAAGGTCGACTTCCGGCAGGCCCGGAGTCTCGGTATCGGCGACGGGGTGGATGCTCTGCGCGGGGCGATCGTCACCCCCGGCCAGCTGTTCGACCTCGCACCGGCGTTCGCGGCGGCCGCCGGTCTCGTGGTGAAGCCGCTCTGACCGGACGCCGGATCGCACCGTGCCCCGCACCGGCGGCGGTCAGTTCAGCGAGCGGAAGAAATCGCGCACATCGCGGGCGAACAGGTCCGGGACCTCCATGGCCGCGAAATGACCGCCGCGATCGAATTCCGACCAGTGCGTGATGTGGTACTGCCGTTCGGCCAGCGGCCGCACCGGCTGTGTGATGTCGTGAGCGAACACCGCCACCCCCAGCGGCACGGGGCAGGGGGCGCCACCCCGCGCGGTCTCCCGGGTCAACCGCGCCGACGACGCCGCGGTGGCGGTGAACCAGTACAGCGAGATATCGGTGAGCATCCGCTCGTCGTCGACGGGTGTGCGTGGGTCGGTCCACTGCGCGAAACGTTCGGCGATCCAGGCCAGTTGCCCCACCGGCGAATCGGTCAGCGCGTAGCCGAGAGTCTGCGGGGTGAGGGCCTGCAGCGCTTGATAGGGCGGGCGGTTGGCCAGTAACTGCCGGACCTTGTCGAGCCGGGCCTCGTCGGTGGCGGACAGCTCTACTCCGGCCTCGGGATCCGGCCGGGTGGGCAGGTAGTTGACGTGCACCCCCACCACATGGCCGGGGGCGTGCGCGCCCAGTGCCGTGGAGATACCCGAACCGAAATCCCCGCCCTGCGCACCGTAGCGCTCGTACCCGAGCCGGTGCATGAGTTCGGCCCAGGCCCGCGCCACCCGGGCGACGTCCCAGCCGCGCTCATGGGTCGGCCCGGAGAAACCGAATCCGGGTATCGACGGGATCACCAGGTGGAAATCACGTGAGAGCGGTTCGATCACGTCCAGGAATTCCAGGAAGGAACCCGGCCATCCGTGGGTCAGGATCAGCGGGAGGGCATCCGGTTTCGGCGACCGCACGTGTACGAAATGGATGTTCTGGCCCTCGATTTCGGTGGTGAAGTGCGGCAGGCGATTGAGCTCGGCCTCGTGCTCACGCCAGTCGTAGCCGGTACGCCAATATTCGGCCAGCTCCCGCAGGCGGGCGAGCGGGAAACCGTAATCCGATCCGGCGCCGTCGATCTCGTTGGGCCAGCGGGTGCGGGCCAGGCGGTCGGTCAGATCGTCGAGGTCGGCCTGCGGGACGGCGATTTCGAACGGGGTGACGGCGGTCGGGTTCACGGCGGTCTCCTGGGTGGTGGGGTAGGTGACGGGGGATGCGGGCGACCCGCAACCGGTGACGCCGAATACGAGGGTGACGGCGGCGAGTCCGGCTGCGGCGCAACGGATGAGTCCGGAGATGACGACTCCTAATTAGTTGGTGTTGCCAACGATAACAAACGTTGGCGAGACCAACAAGTAGTTCCGGAGCGAACTTGCACTCGCCGCCCCATGCGGCTACACCGGGGAACCGGCCGCCTACCGCGACGGGGCGCGGACCCGCCTACCCCCGCTGATGATGCGTCAGCAGCCGGGCCAGCAGCCGGCCCAGCACCTGACGATCCCGATCCGGGAGCGGCGCGAGCAGATCGTCCTGCACCCGGTCGAGCTCCCGGTCGAGGCGCCCCAGTTGACCCCTTCCCGCTTCGGTGAGGCTGATCAGGTTGCGGCGGCGATCACCCGGGTCGGGGGTCCGTTCCACGAAACCCGGCTCGGCCAGTTCGTTGATGGCCGCCACCACGTCGCTGCGATCCATATTGCAGCGGCGCCCGATCTCGGCCTGACTGGCGACACCGAACTCGTCCAGCGCGGCCAGGACGCGGTAGTGATACCCGCGCGCACCCGCCGCCGCGAACGCCTCCGAGGCGAAGCGGTGGGCATACACCGCCATCTGGGTCAGCAACCAGCTGGGCTTATCCGTCAGGCGCGCGGGCGTCTCTTCCATACCCGAACGGTACATCCATTGGCGTAGCCAACAGAATATCGCTGTTTTCCGGACACGGCTCCCGGCCCCGCGCGGGCCGATTCAGCGGACCTCATCCACCGCGAGGGTCTGCCCGACCGCCGTGCCGAGGGAACCCGGCAGGCGGGCGCCGACTCCTCACCCGGCGGGCGGGGTACGCCGCAACACCACCAGGTAGGACCGTGCGATCGCCCACTGCATCGGTACCGTGAGCGGCCCCGCGAGCCGCGTGAGCCGGCTCGCGGGCCGCGAGAACGCGGTGACCACACCGAATACGGTCTCGGTCGGCCGGTCGTACTCGACCGCGAACAATTCTTCACCGCTCTCCGGATGCCCGGGCAGGGTGCCGTAGGCGAAACCGATCCGGTCCGGCTCCCGCAGGACGTAGACGACCCGGCAGGGCGCGCGTAATCCGAACGGGCCGGGACCGAGTTGCACGGTGACCTCGGCGTCCGGCTCGGCCACCGGGCTCGAGGTAGCCCGGAGAATGCCCAGCCCGCGCTGCATCCGGTAGCCGAGCACGGCCTCGCCGAGCCGGTGGAAATCGCCCGTGCCGCGCCCGACCTCGCGGCGGAGCCGCAGGTGGTGGTAGCCCGGAGGTAGTTCGCCGAGCGTCGCGCCGATCTCGGTGTAGGTGAATCCGGGCCGGCCGGGCGAAACGCTCATATGCCGATCCTCGTGGTTCCCGCCGGATTACGCGAGGCCCCTGGCGCTATCGCGGGTCCCGGCCGCGAGCGATATCGGGTCCGGTGGTGATCGCGCGGGCGACCGTCCGCGCGACCTCCTCGTCGGTGAGGGCGCTGTCCTGGATCAGGGCGTGCGAGAGCACCGTGCGCACCACGACCTCCGCCGCCTGCCGGGCCGGGAGCGCGAGCGTGGTGTCCGCCCGGCTCGCGATCAGCGGTTCGGCGAAGGCGGCGACCGTGCCGACGAGAGTGAGCCGGGACCGGCCCTCTTCGATCGCGACGGTGAGCAGCCAGGCGGGTTCGTGCACCCGGATGAACTGGAAGGCCCGATGCTCGCGCAGGTATCGGAGTGCGAAAAGCGTTGCGGCGTAGGCGAGCTCACCGACCGAGGCGCCGGCATCGATGACGGTGAACGCGGCCGCCACCATCTTGCCCACCTCGTGGCGGCCGACCGCCGATACCAGGCCGTCCTTGTCGCCGAACTCCCGATAGGCGGTGGCCCGGGACACTCCGGCCCGGGCGGCGACCGCGGTATGGGTGAGTGCGTCCAGACCACCCTCCGCGATCAGCGCGACCGCCGCGTCCAGCAGCGCGTCCGACGACCGGGTCGAAGAGGTCATGGCTCTTTCTACCCCGAAACCACCGGCAGACGGTCACCCCCTCGGCCATACTGAGACTAGTTTGCCAATCAGTCTCAGTAGCGGTAGCGTCCGATCCGGCGGTCTTCCGTCGCGGGAGCCGGACAACGAGGTCGGAGGCACAGATGAGCGCAACCGGGCGAACGGAACTGCGCGATCACGCCGTTGTACTGGGAGCCAGCATGGCCGGGCTCCTCACCGCCCGCGTCCTGAGCGAGAGCTTCGCGCGGGTGACGGTGGTCGAACGTGACGACCTGTCGGCCCCGGGAGACCGGCGGGGAGTCCCCCAGGGCCGGCACGTACACGCCCTGCTGGCCCGCGGCCGTCAGGCGCTCGAGGAACTGTTCCCCGGAATCACCGCGGACCTCCTCGCCGCGGGGGCGGTGGAGTGCCGTGCGCTGAACGAGATGCGGATGACGATCGCCGGCCATACGCTGCGGCAGTCCGACGCCGGTTATTCGCTGCTGCAGGCGAGCCGGCCGTTCCTGGAATGGCAGGTACGGCAACGCGTCCGGACGCTGCCGGGGGTGGAGATCGCCGACGACACCGCCGCGGCCGGTCTGCTCACCGACACCGGCCGGACGCGGGTCACCGGGGTCCGCCTCGATACCGGCGCCCGGATCCACGCCGACCTGGTGGTCGCCTGTACCGGCCGGCACGGGCCGATCCTGGACTGGCTGGCCGATCTCGGCTACGACCGGCCGCCCGAGGAAGGCGTGCGGATCGATATGAAGTACGCGAGCCGCTATCTCCGGTTACCGGGCGGCCCGGTGGGCGGCGACAAGGAGATCGTGGTCGCGAACCAGGATCCGGCCCGCGGCCTGGCACTGTTCGCGGTGGAGGACGACCGCCATATTCTCACCCTGATCGGGTACGGCGCGGACCATCCGCCCGGCGATCCGGACGGATTCTGGCGTTTCGCGGCGTCGGTGGCACCACCGGATGTGCGCGCCGCGCTGGTGGACGCCGAACCGCTGACCGAGATCGCCTCCTACCGGTACCCGGCCAATCTTCGCCGCCGCTACGAACGACTGGCCCGGTTCCCACACGGACTACTTGTACTCGGCGACGCCGTCTGCAGTTTCAGCCCGGCCTTCGGTCAGGGAATGACCGTCTCCGCACTACAGGCGCTGCGCCTGCGCGAGGTCCTCGCCGCGGGCGACCACGCCCTGTCCCACCGCTTCTTCCGCGCGGCCGCGGCCACCGTCGACGACCCCTGGGCCATCACCCGCCTGTTCGATCTGGCCATGCCGCATGTGGATACCACCGCGGTATCCCGCGCGCTCGGGCCGCTGGCCGGTCTGGCGATGGCGATCGGCGAACGCGACCCCGTCATCGGCCGTCGAGCGGCCCGGATCGCCGGACTCCTGGACCCACCCGCGTCGATGGCGCGGCCGGATCTGGTGGGCCGGGCCGCGCTGACCGTGGCCGGCCTGGGCGCACGGAGGCTGCGCCGGATCATCGATCCGGCGCCGGCGTCCCCGGCTCCCCTGTTCGATCCGCTGCCCGCCGGGCCCGCGCGCGGGTTCCACCGGCTGACGGTGCGATCGGTGGTCCGGGATACCGACGACAGTGTGATGCTGGAATTCGAGATACCGGATGACCTGCGGGATCGGTTCGCCTACACCGGCGGCCAGCACGTGACCGTTCGCGGCACCCGGCGCGGTGAACCCATCCGCCGCAGTTATTCCCTCTGCGACCCGCCGGCGTCAGGGCGTCTGCGCATCGCGGTCAAACGCGTACCCGGCGGCGCCTTCGGCGCCTACGCGCTGGACGCCGGTATCACCGGATCCACGCTCTCGGTATCCGAGCCGGCCGGCACGTTCACCCCCGCACTCGATCCGGGGGCCCGCCGGACCTACGCGGCGGTCGCGGCGGGTAGCGGGATCACACCCGTCCTGTCGATCCTGGCCACCGTCCTGGAATCCGAACCGCACAGCGTCTGCACCCTGTACTACGGCAGCCGCGACCGCGCCCACATCATGCTCGCCGGAGAAATCCGTGATCTCCGCCGGCGATACCCGGACCGGTTGCGCGTCGTCCACCACCTCTCCCGCGACCGGGCCGGCACCGGCGCCGATCCGGGCGCGCAGTACCGATCCGGCCGGATCGTCCCGGCCGGCCTCGCGGAACAGCCTGCGGACCACTGGTTCCTGTGCGGACCGCGCCCCCTGGTCGCCGAGACGGTCGCGGCGCTCACCGCACGCGGTGTGCCGAGGGCGCGGATCATGGTGGAACTGTTCGATACCCGGACACCGGAGACCGGCACGACCACCGGCACGGCCCGCAGCCGGGTCACCCTGACCGGGCACGGTGCGCCACTGACCTTCGAGATGCCCCGCGACCGCAGCATCCTCGACGCCGCCCTGGACCGGCGCGAGGATCTCCCCTATTCGTGCCTGGGCGGTTCCTGCGGGACCTGCCTGGCGACCGTGGAACACGGGCAGGCCCGGATGGAGCCCGACCCACTGGCCGCCATCACCACCGACGAGATCGCCGCCGGCCGGGTACTGCCCTGTCTGGCCCACCCGCTCACTCCGGAACTGACACTGCGCTTCGGAAGGTGACCCGCCCCGGCGGCCGTCAGACCGTCATGGCGTCCAAGACCGCGGTGGTCGCCTCCGCGACGGCGGCATTGCTCGGGGCCGCGATCGGGTATCCGGTGGTCGACCGGCTGAATATCACCAGTACGACCGAGGTTCCGGTGGGACTCCAGACGACCCCGGCGTCGTTGACGGTGCCGAACCCGCCCGCGCCGGTCTTATCCGCCGCCACCCAGCCGACCGGCAGGCCCTTGCGCATCCGCTCGCCCGAGGTCACGCTGCCTCGAAGCCACCCGGTGAGCATGCGCCGGTATTCGGGCGCGAGGCCGTTACCGAGGATCAGGCGGTGATATCCGGTCGCGAGGGCGGTCGCGGTACTGGTGTCGCGGGTGTCGCCGGGCAGCGCCTCGTTGAGCGCGGGCTCCCAGCGGTCGAGCCGGGTTTCGGTATCGCCGACTGTCCGCGCCAGATCGGTTACCGTGCGCGGGCCCCCGATCCGGCGCAGGATCAGATTGGCGGCGGTGTTGTCGCTGCGCACGATCGCGGCCTGCGCCAGGCTGTACCAGGTCAGGGTTTCGCCGGCCCGGTAACTGGTGACCGGTGAGTTCGGGACGATCTCGTCCTCGGCGATCGGCACCCGCTCATCGAGTTTCAGTTCCTCACGTTCGGCCAGCCGCAGCAGCGCGGCCACCGCGTATACCTTGAAGGTCGAGCACATCGCGAACCGGTCGTCGGCGTTCCATTCGACCGTCCGGGCACCGGTCGGGCTGTAGGCGGCGATACCGAAGATCACATTGTGCCGCTGGCCGATCTCGGTCAAAGTGGTGGCGAGCGCGGAGTTGTCCGGGACGTTGAGTGTGGGCAGTGGCGGCGGCTCGCTCCCCCGGTCGGTACCACAGCCGCCGGCCGTCAGCGCGACGACTGCGAGGGCGGCCAGCGTCGCTCGGCCTCGCGCGGGCGCGCGCGAGTCGGATCGGTGAGGGTTCACACCGGCAGCACACACGTATCATCGCGCGCGTCGCCAATATCCGACACTCCCGCGTATCATTTGCATTTGATATGGATGCTGTTCAGGGCGGGTCGTCAGGCGACACTCGGCATGTCGACCGGTTACCGGACGGCGACCGCGGGGCCCTGGTTCAATAGCGCCATGGACCTCATCCGCCATCTCGGCTATTTCGTCGCCATCGCGGACGAGGGACACTTCGGCCGGGCCGCGACCGTGCTGGATATGACCCAACCCCCGCTCTCGCAGGGCCTGCGGCGCCTGGAGACCCGGCTCGGTGTCGAACTCGTCCATCGCACCCGGCAGGGCGCCGTCCTCACGGCGGCCGGACGGCAACTGCTGCCCCGGGCCCGGTTACTGGTCGACGACGCGGCGCGGCTGCTCGCCGAGGCCGAACGCATCGCCCGCACCCGCGGGACGGTGCACTGGGGCGCCACCGCGGCACTTCCGGACCGGATCGTCACGGCCTGCGTCACCGTGCTGCGCGGCGGAAACACCGCCGGTGAGGCGGTTTCCACGACGGTGGGCGGTACCGTCGACCTCGTCGCGGCGGTGCGGTCGGGCCTGTGTGACGTCGCGGTGATCGAACATCCGGCGCTCGTCGACGGAGTCGATTGCCGGCCGGTGGTGAAACTGCCGCGCTGGATCGTCGTGCCCGCCGACCATCGCAGCGCGGCCGCGGAACGCCCGGTCTTCCCCATGCTGGCCGGCCTCACCCACGCCGCCTTCCCGCGGGCCGCCAACCCACCGGCCTCCGATACCGTCCGGGACCTGTTGCGCGAGCGCGGCCTCGACGTTCCCACCGTGACCGTGCACGACGATCGCGCGATCCTCGCCGCGGTGGCCGCCGGTACCGGCTTCGGGCTCACCACCACCCCGCCGGCCGATATCCCGGGGGTCGCGTGGTTGCGGATCGCGCCGCAGGCGGTGGCATTGCGCTGCCGGGTGATCCACCGGCCCGGCGCCGAGGATCAGGCCGACGCGCTGGACCGGGTTCTCTACCGGGAACGCCTGCGATGACGGTCACCGACCGCCTCCGCGCGGTATTCGCCGACGCCGGATGTACCGGACGATTGCACGCCCGCCGCTGCGACGGCGGCGCGCAGGAGGTCTCGGTCGGCGGCACCGAGCGGGTGCCCACCGCCTCGGTGTACAAACTTCCGCTGCTGCTGGCCTTCTGCCGCGCAGTCGACGCGGGCCGCCTGGATCCGCTGTCCCGGCTCACCGTGGAACCGGCCGTCTGCACACCCGGCCCCACCGGCCTGTCCGCGCTGCACGATCCGGTGACGCTGAGCCGCCGCGACCTGGCGACCTCCATGATCACCGTCTCCGATAACGCGGCGGCCGATCTGCTGCTCGGCGAGATCGGGCTCGGCGCCGTGCACGAACTGCTCGAATCGGTGGGTCTCGAGCAGACCCGGCTGGTCGGCGGAACCGCCGATATCCATCGCAGTCTGGTCCGCGATACCGACACCCACGACACCGCGGCGGCCTTCGCCGCGCTCGCCGACAACGACGAGGCCTGGACCGTCTCCGCCTACGATCCCGCCTATACGAGCGCGACGACGCCGGAGGAGATGACACGGCTGCTCGCCGCGCTCTGGCGCGGCGAGGTGGTTTCCGCCGCGCAGACCGATTTCGCCCGCTCGGTTCTGCGCCGTCAGGTCTGGCCGCACCGGGTCGCGGCCGGTTTCCCGCATCGCGCGGTGCGGGTCGCCGGGAAGACCGGCACCATCGGCATCATCCGTAACGAGGTCGCGGTGGTCGAGTTCCCGGGCGAATATCCGGTCGCGGTCGCCGTTTTCACCCGGGCGGCCCGGGCCGATCCCGCCCTGCCCGCCGTGGACGCCGCGATCGCGGAGGCGGCACGGATCGCGGTCACCGAATTGCGCCGCGCACTCCCCACCGGATGACCGGCCGCGGACGATGGGGTCCGGCGGTCGCGCCCCCGCCGGAAAACAAGATGATCTATGCGGCACTTCGGTTCATACTCGGACCTTCGTGATCCACAATCGAAGGGGTGGGGTATGAAGCTGGCGGAAGCACTGTCATTGCGTGCCGACGCGGCGCGCCGGGTCGAACAGTTGCGTACCCGGATCGTCGGCAACGCCCGGTTCCAGGAAGGTGAGGAGCCGGCCGAGGACGCGGCGGCGCTGCTCCGCGAAGCCGGTGAGGTACTCGGTGAATACGAGACCCTGATCCGGCGGATCAATCGGACCAACGCCGCTACCGCCGTGGGCGCCGACGGCACGCTGACCGACGCGCTCGCACGCCGGGACGCGCTGCGGCTGCGGCATTCGGTGATCACCGACGCCGCCGACGCCGCGGCGGGAAAGAACCGGCCCGGGTACGCCCGCCAGCTCCGGTCGGAGCTGAAGATCCTGTCCGCGCTGCCGGTCGCCGAACTCCGGGCCCGGGCCGACCGGCTGGCCGCGGAACTGCGGGAACTCGATGTCCGCATCCAGCGGACCAACTGGGAGGTCGATCTGCTGGACTGATCGGCAGCTGGAGCAGGTAGTCGTCACGGAGGCGCGCACAACCCGCGACCGACGGGCAATCGGTCACCTTCTGGTGCACGAGGGGCAGTGCCGGGGTTCGACTCCCCGAATGACAACGCAGCCCAGCACAGCGCACAGGTGAAGGTGCACGGCGCACAGCGCACAACCGGGTGCGGATCCGCGACGACGAGGGCGGGTACGGGGTACTCCAGCTGTGTTGTCGGCGCGGCTTCGCCGCGCGGGGGTTCGGCCCGAACCCTTTGTGGGCCTCGTTGGACTCGGCGCCGAGTGTCGAGGCGTTGCACGGGTATCGGATGCACTCGCGGCCCGTACGGGTATGCCGTACGGGCCGCGCGCGTGAG
>NZ_JBSFRU010000006.1:0-56470 GCF_053589395.1 Nocardia sp. NPDC003345 | reverse complement strand
GCCGGATCGGCGCGGGCGCCTGGTCGGACCGGGTCGGCAGCCGGATGGGCCCGCTGCGCCAGGTCGCGATCGCCGCGGTCACCACCATGTTCCTGCTGGCGCTGACCGCATGGACCGAATGGTGGTGGGCGGCCGTCCCACTGCTGGTGATCGCGTCGGTGGTCACCGTTTCCGATAACGGCCTGGCGTTCACCGCCATCGCCGAACGCGCCGGGCCGTTCTGGAGCGGCCGCGGGCTCGGTGTCCAGAACACCGGCCAGAACCTCGCGATCGCGGCGGTACCCCCGGTATTCGGCGCCCTGATCACCGCCACCGGCTTCCCCGCCGCCTACCTCGCCGCCGCGGCCCTGGCGGCCGCGGCGATCCCCCTGGTTCCGGTCGACTCGGAGAAACCCCTGGAATAATCCGCGGCCGGGTACCGAGTGCGGGCCGCCCATTCGTAATCGGCACCCGCCCGTTCCACACGCGGGCGGGTGAGTCGATCGCCGGGTCCGGCGATGCGATCCTTCCGCCCGAGTCGCGCTCGACACCATACCGGTGGGTCGACGGCATTCAAGAGCTGCCGGTTCCGACTACTCGGAACAGATGATCGTCAGATATCGATGAGTACGGCGGGATCGAACGCCACCGAGATCGGGGTATCGGCATCGATCTCAGCGATGAACTCCCCGCCACCTGCAATCGGCCGCTCCCACTCGTACACCGAGCCGGTCAGGGCGCCCCGGTGGATCCGGATCCTCGGCCGATGCTCGACGATCCAGTACTGCGGGATGCCCAGCGCAGCGTATTCGCGCACCTTACGCACTCGGTCGGTGCGTTCGCTGCCGCTTCTCGGGGACACCACCTCGACCACCAATTGCACATCGGTACCGGGAATGAGCTTCGGCGACTCATCAACGATCGCCGCGCGTGCGATCGCCATGGGAATCACGAAGACATCGGGTTTCCGGACACCGGACGGGGTACTGACCTCCCATCCGCCGCCGTCGCAGACGAATACGTCCGCGCCCTCACCGGCCGAGCGAATCCGGTGGGCCAGCGACCGGCCGATGTAATTGTGCCGGGCTCCCGCGGCCACCTCGACCAGCCATCCGTCCTCGAGTTCGAAACCCTTGCCGTCGTCGGGCAGGTCGTACAGGTCGAGCACCGTGTAAGGGCCGAAGCCGACTTCACGGGTCGCGCGCCACGTGGCCACGCTGCCTCCGAATCCTCGAAACGTCGGGGGTGCCGGCCCCGGAACCCCCGACGTTATCGGAATCGGCCACCCGCGAACTTCGAATGACCTCCGATTCCGCCGGACTCAGACCGCGGCGGCGATCCGGTCGCCGACCTCGACGGTCGAAGCCGCGCCGGAGCGGGCGGACAGATCCTTGGCGACCGCTTCCTGGATGCGGGTGGCGGCCTCGGTTTCGCCCTTGTGCTCGAGCAGCAGGGAGACCGAGAGGATCGCGGCGGTCGGGTCGGCCTTGGACTGCCCGGCGATATCGGGGGCGCTGCCGTGCACCGGCTCGAACATGCTGGGGTTGGTGCCGGTGGCGTCGATATTTCCGGAGGCGGCCAGGCCGATACCGCCGCTGACGGCAGCGGCGAGATCGGTGATGATATCGCCGAACAGGTTGTCGGTGACGATCACGTCGAAACGGCCCGGATCGTTGACCATATGGATGGTGGCGGCGTCGATGTGCTGGTAGGCGACCTCGACGTCGGGGAATTCGGCGCCGACCGCGTCCACCGTCCGCTGCCACAGCGAACCGGCGAAGGCCAGCACATTGGTCTTGTGCACCAGGGTGAGGTGCTTGCGGCGGGTCCGCGCCTTGGCGAAGGCATAGCGGACCACGCGCTCCACCCCGAACCGGGTGTTGGTGCTGACCTCGGTGGCGACCTCATGCGGCGTATCCACCCGGATCGCCCCGCCGGTACCCGTGTAGGGGCCCTCGGTGCCCTCGCGCACCACGACGAAATCGATATCCGGCGTACCGGCCAGCGGGCTGCCGACCCCGGGATACAGCTTGGACGGGCGCAGGTTCACGTGGTGGTCCAGGGCGAACCGGGTGCGCAGCAGCAGTCCGCGTTCGAGCAGACCGCTGGGCACCGACGGATCGCCGATCGCACCGAGCAGGATGGCGTCGTGCTGCTTCAGTTCGGGCAGCACCGAATCCGGGAGCACCTCGCCGGTGGCGTGGTAGCGCTTGGCGCCGAGGTCGTACTCGGTCCGCTCGACACCGGGTAGCACCACGTCGAGCACCTTGAGGGCCTCGGCGATGACCTCGGGGCCGATACCGTCACCGGGGATCACGGCGAGCTTCATGACTACCACGCTTTCTACGTACGACGGGCCGCGAACCGGGCGGACGCGGCCATCGGGCCGGGACCACGGCACGACGACGCGATCCGGGCGGGTCCGGGCCGCACAGACCCGGACCCGCCCGTTTCCGCCTCCGCGGTGCCCCGGCCCCGGGCGGGCACCGCGCTCGGCTACATCAGAACAGGTCGACCAGCGCGACCTTGGCGGCACCCACGGTATCGGCGATCTCGGAGCGCACCGCGGCGGGCACCTCCTTGTTGACGCGGAACACCACGGTGGCGCCTTCCTTGTTGGCGTCCTGGGTGAGCTGCGCGGCGAGGATATCGATCTCGGCGTTGCCCAGCGCGGTGCCGACCTTGCCGAGCGCGCCCGGCCGGTCCTCGTAGTTGAGCACGGCCAGGTTGATGCCCTCGGCGCGCATATCGTAGTTGCGGCCGTTGATGTTGACGATCTTCTCGACCTGCTGCGGTTCGGTCAGCGCACCGGCCACGTTGATGGTCCGGCCGTCGCCGAACACCGCGCGCAGATCGACGAGGCTGCGGTGGCTCGGGCTCTCGGTGACCGTGGTGACCTCGGCGGTGATCCCGCGCTCCTGCGCCAGCGCCGGCGCGTTCACGAAGGTGACCTGATCGTCGACATGAGCGGAGAACACTCCGCGCAGCGCGGCCAGCTGCAGCACCTCGACCTGCGACGCGGCGAGTTCGCCACGCACCTGGACCTCGACGCTCACCGGCAGTTCGTCGGCGAGGGCACCGAGCAGCGCGCCCTGTTTGCGCACCAGATCCAGCCAGGGCGCCACCTCTTCGCCCACCACACCGCCGGTGACGTTCACCGCGCCGGGCACGAACTCGCCGGCCAGCGCCAGCAGTACGGATTTGGCCACATCGGTACCGGCCCGGTCCTGCGCTTCACTGGTGGAGGCGCCCAGATGCGGGGTCACCACGACCTGCGGCAGTTCGAACAGCGGGCTGTCGGTGCACGGCTCGGTCTCGTAGACGTCGATACCGGCGGCGCGCACATGCCCGGACCGGATGGCATCGGCCAGCGCGGCCTCGTCCACCAGGCCGCCGCGCGCGGCGTTGACGATGACGACGCCCGGTTTGGTCTTGGCGATGGCGTCCTTGCCGAGGATGCCCTTGGTCTCCGGGGTCTTCGGCAGGTGGATGGAGATGAGGTCGGCGCGCTCGAGCACCTCGTCCAGGGTCAGCAGTTCGATACCGAGCTGGGCGGCGCGCGCCGGGGAGACGTAGGGGTCGTAGGCGATGATCTTGGTCTCGAAGGCCGCCAGGCGGGCCGCGAACAGCTGCCCGATCCGGCCGAGGCCGATCACGCCGACGGTTTTACCGAAGATCTCCACACCGTTGAAGCTGCTGCGCTTCCAGGTGTGCTCGCGCAGGGTCGCGTCGGCGGCGGGGATCTGACGGGCCGCGCTCAGCATGAGGGTGACCGCGTGCTCGGCGGCGGTGTGGATATTGGAGGTGGGGGCGTTCACGACCATGACACCGCGTTCGGTGGCCGCGGGGACATCGACGTTGTCCAGGCCGACGCCGGCCCGGGCCACGATCTTCAGGTTCTTGCCGGCCTCGAGGACCTCGGCGTCGACGGTGGTCGCCGAACGCACCAGGATCGCGTCGGCCTCCGGCACCGCGGCCAGCAGGGCGGGCCGATCCGGTCCGTCGACCCAGCGGACCTCGACACCGTCACCGAGCGCGTCGACGGTCGACTGGGCGAGCTTGTCGGCGATCAGAACTACAGGACGGCCTGCTTGGCTCACAGTGGGTTACTCCTGGGTGACGGGGGACAGCCGGTTGACGCGGCCAAGCTTAGTTCGGCCCGATCCCGGCGTTGACCCTCCCCCTCGTGGTCGGCTGCCGTCACACGTCCCGCCACCTGCGCGGACCGGCTCCGCGGGTGGCCGGAATCACCCGGGGCGCACGGTGTATGCCCCGTCACTCGGCAGTTCGCCGCCGCAATCGCCGCTCGACCGGCAACACCCGGTGCGGCGGGCAGCGGGAACCAGGGCGTTCTCCGGGCGGCCCGGCGGGTTCCGGAAAACCACCGGCGGCCGCGCGACCGATTCGATCATTCGGGACGCCGAGCACCGCTCATGCGTTGCACCGACCGGAATCGGCGGTCATGCTTTTTCGACCCGCCGAGAAAGCGTCGACAGTTCTCGGTGAATTACGCGTCACATCACACGCGAGAGTTCAGAGAAATGCGAATCGAGCCATTTTCAGGACCCCTACCAGGGCGTACACCGTAAATTGATCCGCCGTGGCGCGCTGCCCCGATGGTAATGCGACCCTGGGCGCGTTCCGTATACCGCCCGAGGCCACCGGTGCCCGCTTCTCGAAATATCGTCTCCGGACCGTCGATGATTTATCCGGTAACCGGCCGCGCAACGGAAGAGCCCACCGGCCCCCTGGCTTCGCGGGAGGTCCCGGAAACGAGGCGGGGCCTCGTACCGCCCGGTACGAGGCCCCGCTACTTCGTCACACCACTCAGATGGCGCGGACGTCCTGAGCCTGAGGACCCTTCTGGCCCTGCCCGATCTCGAACTCCACCCGCTGACCCTCTTCGAGGGTGCGGAAACCGCTGCCGGCGACTGCCGAGTAATGCACGAAGACGTCAGGTCCGCCCCCGTCTTGCGCGATGAAGCCGAAGCCCTTCTCGCTGTTGAACCACTTCACGCTGCCTTGAGCCATGATACTTACTTCATACTTTCTGTTGCGAGCCAGGCGGATCTCGGTTCGATCTGCCTGATCTCCATGACAACGATGCCACGTTCCGCAAAGTTCCTCCACATCGGGAAGTCGTGAATGTGAGTCACGACGCCCCCGCCTACCACCGGATATGACCCCGGACGGGTGCGCGCGCCGCCCGTGCGGGCCGTCGGTTGCCCACCCGTGCGGGGGATCCCGGGGTTATCCCGTAGTACCGGGGGATGATTCCGGATGAGATTTTTCCGGGACGGTGACATTTCACACTCGTATGCGCGATGGTGAATTCCTATCGCCGACCGGCGCGGATTTCAGGCCGCGCCGGGAGCTGTACGAGAGGATTCGACGTGTTCCGCACGACATCAGTACCCGCCATCCGCCGGGCCACCGCCCGCACGGCCGTGGCGGGTGCGATCACCCTGCTGCCGCTGGCAGCGCTCGCCGCCCCGGCGGCGGCCGGCCCCGAGGCCCCGGCACCCGGCTACACCCAGACCGACCGGGACCGGCACTGGGACCACGACCGGGACAGGGACCGGCACCGCGACCGTGATCGCGACCGGCATTGGGACCGGGACCGGGACGACCACTGGAACCACGACCGCCACCGCGACCACGGCTGGGACGACCCGGCCCAGTGGTACCGCCATATGCTGCGCGGCCTCTTCGGCAGCAGCTGACGGCCGGGGCCCGCGTCGTCCGGATTTCCCGGGGGCGCGGGCCCGGCGTCCAGCGGCTGCGCGCACCGACCCCAACTCGGCCCGCGACTCGACCCGACGATGTCACCGACAGCCGACCCATCGCCGACGCCCGGAAACTGTGTCGAGCCTTTGCAGGTCGATCGGATTCAGCTTTCACGGGCCGGGCGGGTGGTGGACACGACGGTTGCTGTTGTGCTCGAACGGCCCGTCCGGGCCGGGACGGTTGTACGCTCGTAGCATAATTCGTATCCCGGGGGCGGCCCGGAATCTAGGCTCTGTCCATGACCGAGCCCCGCAGACTCCAGGCGATTCCGGGCGGCAAGATCGACGGTCCGCACCGGCAACCCGCGATGCCGCCCGAACCACTGTGGCGGGAAATGCTGGGCGAGCGGCTGCGTGCCCTGCGGGGCGAGCAACGCGAGACCCTCGCCGAGACCGCCGAGCGGGCCGGTATCTCGCCGCAGTATCTGTCGGAGGTCGAACGCGGGCGCAAGGAGCCGTCCAGCGAGATGATCGCCGCCCTGGCCGGGGCGCTCGGTACCTCGCTGGGCGAACTCACTCGGCAGGTCGCCGACGAACTCCTTTTCCGCAGGCGGTCCGCGACGGCCCCCGCGCCGCTGCCCACCGGCGTCCACTCGCCGATGCTGCGCGCGGCCTGAATCCGGTCGGCCGGTCCTTCCGGCCCGGCACTCCCGGCCGAGTGCGCTCAGGCGCGCGGCGTCAGCACCCTGTCCGCGAGCCCGTAGTCGACTGCCGCGGCCGCGGTGAACACCCGGTCGCGATCGGTGTCGTGGCGTAGCTGCTCCGGAGTGCGGCCGGTATGCCGGGACAGGATGTTCTCGATCTCCGCCCGCATCCGCACCAGCTCATCGGCCTGCAGGATCAGATCCGGAATCGCGCCCTGCCCGCGGGCCGCGGGCTGGTGCAGCACCACCCGCGCGTGCGGGAGCATCGCGCGGTGGCCGGGCGCGCCACCGGCCAGCAGCACCGCCCCCACCGCGATCGCCTGCCCCACACAGGTGGTGTGCACGGGGGCGCCGATGTGCTGGATGGTGTCGTAGACCGCGAGCATGGACGACAGGTCACCGCCCTCGCAGTTGATGTAGAAGTCGATCTCCTGGCCCGGGCTCTCCGATTCCAGATGCAGCAGCTGGGCGATGAGCGCGTTGGCCACCCCGGAGTCGATGGGGGTGCCCAGGTAGACGATCCGCTCGGCGAGCAGATGCGAGTAGATATCGGTGATGCGCTCCCCCTGCGGATGCCGGGCGATCACATTGGGAATCGTGTAGGTGCTCATGAGATCCCCACCCGCTGCCGCTGCGGGACGACCTGGCCGAATTCGCCGACGATATGGTCGATGAAGCCGTACTCCTTCGCCTGGGTGGCGCTGAACCAGCGGTCGTGCAGGGAATCCTCGTAGATCCGGTCGTAGGGTTGTCCGGTGTCCGAGGCGATCAGCCCGAGCACGGTTTCGACCGTGTAGCGCAGATCGTCGGCCTGCACTTCGACATCGACCGTGGAACCACCGATTCCCGCGGAGCCCTGATGCATGAGGATCCGGGCGTGCGGTAGCGCGAAACGCCGGCCGGGGGTGCCCGAGGAGAGCAGGAACTGCCCGGCGCTGCAGGCCAATCCGAGCGCCAGTGTGGACACCGGGCACGGCACCAGCCGCATCACATCGCGAATCGCCAGCATCGCCGGGACCGAGCCGCCGGGGGAATGGATCCACAGCGAGACGGGGGCGTCACCGTCCTCGGCGGCCAGCGTGAGCAGCTGGGTGGCCAGCAGGGTGCCGTTGTCGTCGTCGAGTGGGCCGTCGAGCACCAGTACGCGGCGGGCGAGCAGTTGTTCGCGGGCGCGCCAGCCGAACAGCGGGGATTTGTCGTCGTGAGCCATGTGCTCCACGCTGCCGGACCGGATGCGCCGGCGGGAGTGCGCGCTGCTGTGAGCGGATCTGCTCTCGGCAGCGGGCTCAGGCGCGCTCGCCGGTCGCGGACTCGTGACCGCTCGCGGTCGCGGACTCATGACCGCTCGCGGTCGAGGGCGTGAGACCGCTCCGATCGCGGACCATGCCCTCACGATCGCGGCTCTGCGGCCGTGAGGCGCTTCGATACTCGAGATTCACGCTGCGATACGTCACGGAAACACGGCGTCCCTACCGTAATTCCTCGTATACGCCGCTGTATACAACGACGAATGCAGTGAAGTCAGCGGGCTGACCTTTCCTGAGTGGAGGCCGTACGGTCATGAATGCAGCCAGATCCGAAGCACCTACAACAGCTGCGGCGAACCGCCGGCCGCGCAGGCGGGCACGTACCCTGCTCGCCCTGCCCGCCGCCCTCTGCGTGACCGCGCTGGCGGTTACCGCGTGCGGCAGTTCCGCCTCCGACCAGGCCGGCTCGAACGCCACCTCCTGCGTCGACACCGCGGGCCCCGCGATCAAGGTCGGCTCCTTGAACTCCCTGTCGGGCACCATGGCGATCTCCGAGGTCACCGTGCGCGATTCCATCAAACTCGCGGTCGACGAGATCAATGCCGCGGGCGGCGTCCTGGGCAAGCAGATCCAGCTGGTCGGCGAGGACGGCGCCTCCGAGCCCACGGTCTTCGCGGAGAAGGCGGAGAAGCTGATCAGCAGCGATTGCGTCGCCGCGGTATTCGGCGGCTGGACCTCCTCGAGCCGCAAGGCCATGCTGCCGGTGTTCGAGGACCGCAACGCGCTGCTGTACTACCCGGTCCAGTACGAGGGCCTGGAATCGTCGAAGAACATCTTCTACACCGGCGCCACCACCAACCAGCAGATCGTGCCCGCCCTCGACTACCTCAAGGGCCGCGGCGTGAAATCGCTGTACCTGGTCGGCAGCGACTACGTCTTCCCGCAGACCGCCAACCGCATCATCAAGGCCTACGCCGAGGCCAACGGGATCGAGATCAAGGGCGAGGACTACACCCCGCTCGGTTCCACCGACTTCTCCACCATCGTGAACAAGGTGCGTTCGGCCGACGCCGACGCCGTGTTCAACACCCTCAACGGCGATTCCAACGTCGCGTTCTTCCGCGAGTACAAGAATGTCGGCCTGACCCCGCAGGACATGCCGGTGGTCTCGGTGTCCATCGCCGAGGAAGAGGTCGGCGGTATCGGTGTGCAGAACATCGCCGGCCAGCTCACCGCCTGGAACTACTACCAGACCGTGAAGAACCCGGTGAACGACGCTTTCGTGAAGGCGTACAAGGCGAAGTACGGCGCGAACAAGCCGACCTCGGATCCGATGGAGGCCGCCTACGTGTCGGTCTACCTGTGGAAGAACACCGTCGAGAAGGCGCAGTCGTTCGCGGTGCCGGATGTGCAGAAGGCCGCGGGCGGGGTCACCTTCGACGGTCCCGAGGGCACCGTCGCCATCAACGGCGAGAACAACCACATCACCAAAACCGCCCGTATCGGTGAGATCCGGCCCGACGGCCTGATCTACAGCGTGTGGGATTCCGGCGAGGCCATCGAACCCGATCCGTACCTGGCGGGCTACTCGTGGGCCGAGGGACTCGGGGGCTGATTCCATGGAAGCACTGATCGGGCAGTTGTTCACCGGCCTGAGCCTGGGCTCCATCCTGCTGCTGGCGGCCCTGGGGCTGTCGCTGACCTTCGGTCAGATGGGCGTGATCAACATGGCCCACGGCGCGTTCATCATGGCCGGCTCCTACACCGCCTACACGGTGCAGGAATACCTGGTCTCCAACGCCGAGGTCTCGCTGATCGTCTCGTTGTTCATCGGTTTCCTGGTCGGCGGTCTCATGGGCGTGGCCCTCGAGGTGACGCTGATCAAGCGGATGTACGACAGACCGCTGGACACCCTGCTGGTGACCTTCGGCGTCGGCTTGATCCTGCAGCAGGCGGCCCGGGACATCTTCGGCGCACCCGCGGTCCGCGTGGTGACTCCGGAATGGCTCGGTGGCGGGGTGGAGATCCTGGGGGCCGTGGTCCCCAAGACCCGGATCTTCATCATGCTGCTCGCGGTGCTGTGCGTGACGGCCATCGCGGTGACCATGAAATACACCGCGATGGGCCGGCGTATCCGGGCCGTGGTCCAGCACCGGGATCTGGCGGAGACCAGCGGGATCTCCAGCCGCGGCACGGATATCACCACCTTCTTCATCGGTTCCGGCCTGGCCGGGGTGGCCGGGGTGGCGCTGACGCTGATCGGCTCCACCAGTTCCAATACCGGCGCCGCCTATCTGGTGGACGCCTTCCTGGTGGTGGTCATCGGCGGGCTGGGCCAGATCCGGGGCGCGGTGATCGCCGCGGTGGCGCTGGGCCTGCTGAACTCGTTCATCGAATACAGCACTACCGCCTCGGTGGCGAAGGTGATCGTATTCGTCATCATCGTGATCTTCCTGCAGGTCCGCCCGCAGGGACTGTTCATGATCCGGTCGAGGAGTCTGGTATGAGGGAATTCCTGACCACCCGCTGGAAGGTCTATTCGGGCTTCGCGATCGCCGCCGTACTGCTGTTCGCGGTGGCGCCCGCGGTGCTCTCGGACTTCCGGCTCAATCTGCTCGGCAAGTTCCTGTGCTTCGGCATCGTCGCCGTCGGAATCGGGCTGGCCTGGGGCCGGGGCGGCATGCTCACCCTGGGCCAGGGCGTGTTCTTCGGGCTGGGCGCCTACATCATGGCCATGCATCTGAAGATCGCCGACGCGGAGTTGCGCGGCGACGACGTCCCGGATTTCATGCAGATCGCCGGGATCCGTGAACTGCCCGGCTACTGGGCGCCGTTCGCCTCGCCGCTGGTGACGATCCTGGGCATCCTGATCATCCCGCCGCTGGTGGCGGTGTTGCTGGGCTTGGGCGTGTTCAAACGCAAGGTCAAGGGCGCGTATTTCGCGATCCTGTCGCAGGCGCTGGCCGCGGCGTTCGCGATCCTGCTGGTGGGTCAGCAGTCCACCGGCGGCAGTAACGGCCTCAACCGGTTCCGCAGTTTCTTCGGCCTGGCCCTCAACGACCCGGTCAACCGGCGGCTGCTGTTCTTCATCGCGGCCGCCACCCTGCTGGTGATCGTCGCGGTGACCCGGCAGCTGATGTACAGCCGCTACGGCGAACTGCTGGTCGCGGTACGCGATCAGGAGGAGCGGGTGCGGTTCCTCGGCTACGACCCGGCCAATGTGAAAGTGGTCGCCTATGCGGTGGCCGCGCTGTTCGCCGGTATCGCCGGTGCCCTGTTCGTGCCGATCGTCGGGATCATCTCCCCGGCCGATATCGGGATCGTGCCCTCGATCGCCTTCCTGACCGGTGTCGCCATCGGCGGCCGCACCACACTGCTGGGCCCCGTGTTGGGCGCGATCGCGGTCGCGTGGGCGCAGACGAGTCTTTCGGAGAACTTCCCGTCCGGCTGGGTCTACGCCCAGGGCGTGCTCTTCATCGTCGTGGTCGGTTTCTTCCCGGCGGGTCTGGCCGGTCTGTTCGCGCTGATTCGCCGGAAACGGCGGACCGACGAGGAGGACCCGGCGCCACCGGCCGGTCCGGCGAAAGAACCCGCGCCCGCTACCCCGGTAGGAGTGTCATGACCGAGCAGACGACGACCGTGGCCGGACCGGTCGCCGGCGGCAACGCCGGCATGCACAGCGATTACCTCGAGGTCCGCGGGCTGACCGTCGAATTCGACGGGTTCAAGGCGGTGTCGAATGTGGATCTGACCCTGTTCCAGGGCGATCTGCGATTCCTCATCGGCCCCAACGGTGCCGGGAAGACCACCATGATCGACGCGATCACCGGTCTGGTGCCGGCCACCGGATCGGTCACCAAATCGGGGGTGGAACTGCTCGGTAAGAAGGTGCATCAGATCGCCCGCTTGGGCGTGGGCCGCACCTTCCAGACCGCGAGCGTGTTCGAGGAACTCTCGGTACTGCAGAACCTCGATATCGCGGCGGGCGCGGGCCGGTCGGTGTGGACCATGCTGCGCCGCCGCCCGGCCGAGGTCTCCGAGTCGATCGAACAGGCACTGGAGACCATCGGGCTCACGAAGCTGCGGGACAAACCCGCCGGCACGCTGGCGCACGGTCAGAAGCAGTGGCTCGAGATCGGCATGCTGCTCGTGCAGAACGCCTCGGTGCTGCTGCTGGACGAACCGGTCGCCGGGATGAGCCAGGAGGAACGCGAGGAGACCGGGAACCTGCTGCGGCGTATCGGCGGTGAACGCACCGTGGTGGTCGTCGAACACGATATGGACTTCATGCGCAACTTCGCCACATCGGTGACGGTGCTGGCGCGCGGCGCGGTCCTGGCCGACGGGTCGGTGGCCGAGGTCCAGGCCGATCCGGCCGTGCAGGAGGCGTATCTGGGCACCGCCGCCGAACCCGGCCCCTCGGACGAGCCGGGGCCGGACGCGGCGGCACAGCGCGCGAAGACCAACGGACAGGGAGAGTAGGCGATGCTGGAACTCATCGACGTCCACGCCGGCTACGGGCGCACCGAGGTCGTACACGGGGTCGGGATCGAGGTCCCGGCCGACGGGGTCGCCGCGATCATGGGCCATAACGGGGCCGGGAAGACCACTCTGCTGCGGGCGGCGGTCGGGCTGGTGAAAACCGGCCGCGGCCGGATCCGGTTCGACGGCGCGGATATCACGGGGCTGCGGCCCAGTGCCCGGGTGAAACGTGGATTGGCCTATGTCCCGCAGGGGCAGCAGTGCTTCGGGCACCTCACCACCGCCGAGAATCTGCGGGTGGTGGCGGACGGCCGCAAACGCGGCGCGGCGCTCATCGACGAGCAGCTGGATCTGTTCCCGGCGTTGAAAGAACTGCTGAACCGCCGCGCGGGACTGCTGTCCGGCGGTCAGCGCCAGCAATTGGCCATCGCCCGCGCCCTCATCACCGAACCGCGCATGCTCATCCTCGACGAACCCACCGAGGGCATCCAGCCGTCGGTGGTGGCCGAGATCGAGAACACCATCACCGGCCTGGTGAAACGGGGCGGACTGGGAGTGCTGCTGGTGGAACAGCACATCGGTTTCGCGCTGCGGGCCGCCGGCCGGTACTACGTCCTGGAGAGCGGCCGCGTGACCTCGACGGGGGCGGGCGGCGCCGAGGCCGTCGACACCGTCCGCGCAGCCATGACTCTCTAGGCTGCGCGTCGTGACCGAACCACGAAGCAAACGCGAATCACGCAGCGACACTGTGTACAAGGCGCTGCGCGACGAACTCATGGCCGGTGCCCTGGCGCCGGACGAGCGGCTCGGCGAAGAACGGCTGGCCGAGCGCTACGGTGTCTCGCGCACCCCGGTGCGCGAGGCGCTGGCCCGGCTGCAGGCCGACGGTCTGGTCGACCGCCACGACACCGGCCTGTTCCCCTACCGCCCGCGCCTGGACACCCTGGGCGACTACTACGAGTTGCGGATCACGCTGGAGGTCCAGGGGATCGCCCGTGTCCTCGACGACCCCGAACTGGGACACGACCGCGCGATCCTGGGCCCGGAGATCGACCGCTGGCGGACCTTCCGCACCGCGCCCCCCGACCCGGACGCCGGTTTCGTCATCGCCGACGAGCAGTTCCACACCGTACTGCTGGACGCTTCCGGCAACCACGCTCTCACCGACGCCCTGAAAACCGTGAACGCCCGGATCCGCCCGGTCCGGATGTTCGACTACCTCACCCCCGACCGCATGCTCGCCACCATCGAGGAACACATCGCCATCGGCGAGGCCGTCCTCGACCGCGACCTCACCGGCGCCCGCGAACAGCTCCTCGCCCATATCGACCAATCCCGTCGTGTGGTGGCCGACCGCGCCGGTCAGGTGCTCCAGCTGACCCGTATGGCCCGCGCGACCAAGACCTGAGACTCCCGGCTACTCCGGTAGCCGCACTGTCCACGCCGAGAGGACCGACCGTGACCGAGACCGCCCCGCAGCTGTATACGCCACTGCATACACCCCTGCCCGAATGCCTGCTGATCGCCAACCGCGGTGAGATCGCCTGCCGCATCCTGCGCACCGCCCGGCGGCTGGGGATCGAAACGGTCGCGGTGTTCTCCGATGCCGACGAGGGGTCGCGGCATGTGCGGCTGGCCGATCGCGCGGTCCGGCTCGGGCCGGCACCGGCGGCCGAGTCGTATCTGCGTGCCGAGGCGGTGATCGAGGCGGCGCTGTCCACCGGGGCCACCGCCATTCACCCCGGTTACGGGTTCCTCTCCGAGAACGCCGATTTCGCGGCGGAGGTGGAGGCCGCCGGGATCGCGTTCGTCGGCCCGGCCGCCGAACATCTGCGGCTCTTCGGCGATAAGCACAGCGCCCGTGAGGCCGCGTCGGCGGCCGGGGTACCGCTGGTCGCGGGCAGCGGTATCCTCTCCGGACTCGACGAAGCGCTGGCGGAGGCCGAACGTATCGGCTATCCGGTGATGCTCAAGGCCGCCGGGGGCGGCGGCGGGATCGGGATGGCCGCCTGTGACGGACCGGCCGAACTCACCGAGGCCTATCAGCGCGTGATCCGGCTGGCGCAGAACAACTTCGGCTCCTCGGCGGTGTATCTGGAGCGTTTCGTGGCCCGTGCCCGCCATGTGGAGGTGCAGATCTTCGGCGACGGCCGGGGTCGCGCGGTCTCGCTGGGCACCCGCGACTGCAGCCTGCAGCGCCGCAACCAGAAGGTCATCGAGGAGGCGCCCGCGCCGGGCCTGCCCTATGCGGTGAGCGAACGGCTGCTCGAATCGAGCCGGAAACTGCTCGGCGAGGTCGGCTACCGGTCGGCGGGAACGGTCGAGTTCATCTACGACGTGGACCGCGGCGAGGCGTCGTTCCTGGAGGTGAACACCCGCCTGCAGGTGGAACATCCGGTCACCGAGGCCGTCACGGGCGTCGATCTGGTGGAGTGGATGCTGCGGCTGGCCGGTGGGGAAACGGCGTTCCTCGACGCGGTTCCCGACGCCGGCCCGCCCATCAGCGGTTTCGCGGTGGAGGCCCGCGTCTACGCCGAGGACCCCGGCAACGACTACCGTCCCGGCGCGGGCACGCTGACCGGGGTCGAGATCCCCGAGACCACCGCCCGGGTGGAGACCTGGGTCGAAACCGGTACCGAGATCAGCCCCTATTACGACCCGCTGATCGCCAAGATCATCACCTCCGGGGAGAGCCGCCCCGAGGCGCTGCACCGGCTGCGCGCCGCCCTCGACGAGACCCGCATGTTCGGTATCACCACGAACCTGCCCCAGCTGCGAGCCGCCGCGACCAGCTCCCCCATGCTCGATGCCCGCCACACCACCGCGACCCTCGGCAGTCTGGCCACCATCCGTCCGCGGCTGGAGGTGCTGCGCGCGGGAGTGTCCACGACCATCCAGGATTTCCCGGGCCGGCTCGGCCTGTGGAGCGTGGGTATCCCGCCGTCGGGCGCGTTCGACGATCTGTCCTTCCAGCTCGCCAACCACGCGGTGGGGAATTCGCTCGGTGAGAACGGCCTGGAGGCGACCCTGCTGGGTCCGCGGCTGCGCTGCACCGACACCACCGTCATCTGCGTGACCGGCGCCGAGGCCACGGTCACCGTGGACGACGAACCGGTTCCGATGTGGGAGCCGGTGACGGTGCCCGCCGGATCGGTCGTGGATATCGGCGCCCCCACCGATACCGGTCTGCGCACCTACCTCGCCGTCCGCGGCGGCATCCTCGCCCCCGACTACCACGGCAGCGCTTCGACCTTCACCCTCGGCGGGTTCGGCGGTATCACCGGCCGCGCCGTGGCCACCGGTGACATCCTCGGTATCAAACCCGACGCCGGCGGTCTGCTGGACCCGGCCCCGATTCCCGCCGCGGAGCGCCCCGAATTCGCCCACACCTGGTACGTCGGCGTCGGTGAGGGTCCCCAACCCGCACCCGACTACTTCACCCCAGCCGATATCGCGCAGTTCTACGAATCCACCTGGCAGGTGCAGGCCCACGCCAACCGCACCGGCCTGCGGCTGGCGGGCCCGAAACCGACCTGGGCGCGTAGCGACGGCGGCGACGCCGGACTGCATCCCTCCAACCTGCACGACTGCCCCTACAGCGTCGGCGCGCTCAACCTCTCCGGTGACACCCCCATCCTGCTCGGCCCCGACGGGCCCAGCCTGGGCGGTTTCGCCTGCCCGCTCACCGTGGTCTCCGCGCACCGCTGGAAACTGGGCCAGATGCGGCCCGGCGACCAGGTCCGCTTCGTACCGGTCGCCGACGAACGCACCGGCCCACTGCGGTCCTCCCCCGCCGCCCGCGGCCGCAACGCCGGCAGCCCGGAACTGCTCGGCGCGCGGGAAGAAGACGACGGTGTCCTGGGTCGGCGCGAGGCCGGAACCGGCACCCCCGAGGTCACATACCTGCGCGGCGCCGACGACAACGTGCTCATCGAGTACGGTCCGATGGAACTGGACCTGGGCCTGCGGATGCGGGTGCACGCGCTGAGCGAACGCCTCGAGCAGGCGTCCATCCCCGGCCTGATCGATATCACTCCCGGGGTGCGCTCCCTGCACCTGCATTTCGATCCCGATGTCATCGACCAGCGTTCGGTGGTGCGACTGCTCGGCGAACTCGAGGACGATATCCCCGATACCGCCGACCTGCGGGTGCCCAGCCGCCGGATCGAACTCCCGCTCTCCTTCGACGACCCCACCATCGTGGCGGCCATCGAGCGATACGGCCACGGCGTCCGCGCGAAGGCGCCCTGGCTGCCGTCGAATATCGAGTT
The DNA here is from genome assembly GCF_053589395.1 of Nocardia sp. NPDC003345. Lineage (NCBI taxonomy): Bacteria > Bacillati > Actinomycetota > Actinomycetes > Mycobacteriales > Nocardiaceae > Nocardia > Nocardia sp. NPDC003345. The sequence goes on along the minus strand of NZ_JBSFRU010000006.1, from coordinate 40,061 downwards.
CATCCGGCGGATCAACGGCCTCGACAGTATCGAGGACGTGCGCCGGATCGTCTTCGACGCCACGTATATGGTGCTCGGTCTGGGCGACGTCTATCTCGGCGCGCCGCTGGCCGTACCGCTCGACCCCCGACACCGCCTGGCGACCACCAAATACAACCCCGCCCGCACGTGGACGCCCTCCGACGCGGTCGGTATCGGTGGCAAATACCTGTGCGTGTACGGCATGGAATCCCCCGGCGGGTACCAGCTGGTGGGCCGTACCGTCCCGATCTGGTCCGGTTACCGTCAGCGCGCCCCGTTCGAATCCGGCAAACCGTGGCTGTTCCGGTTCTTCGACCAGATCAGCTGGTATCCGGTCTCGGCCGAGGGACTGCTCGACCTGCGCGCCGATATGTCGGCGGGACGTTTCGAGATGCGGAGCACCACCACCGAGTTCGCCTTCGCCGAACATCTCGATTTCCTGGCCCGGAACGCGACCGATATCGCCGCCACCGACGAACACCGGCAGGCCGCGTTCACCGCCGAACGGCAGCGCTGGGAGGCCGACGGCGAATTCGACGCCCAGGACGATCACATCGTCGAACCCGAGGCCGACGAACTCGATCTGCCCGCGGGCGCCCATCTCGCCGCCGCCCCCATGATGGCCAATGTCTGGCGGGTGGAGGTCGCCGAGGGCGACCGGGTCGAGGCCGGCGCCACCCTGCTCGTCCTCGAGGCGATGAAAATGGAGCTGCCGGTGTTCGCGGAGGTCTCGGGTACCGTCCGCGCGGTCACCGTCGCGGCAGGCGATCAAGTCACAACCGGCGCACCCCTGGTGGCCATCGAAACCGAAGGAGCGGCATGACCATGGAGCAACTTCCGCTAGCGGAACCGGCGGCGGACGCGCCGGTCGGCCCGACCGAGAAGGTCACCCGGGCCTACCGCCGCATCCGGGAGACCGGCCGGCCCGAAATCTGGATCACCCTGCGCGCCGAGGCCGATCTGCTGGCCGAGGCCGCCGCCCTGGAGGCCCGGCTCGCCCGGGGTGAGCGGTTGCCGCTGGCCGGGGTGCTGCTCGCGGTCAAGGACAATATCGATATCGCCGGTATCCCCACCACCTGCGCCTGCCCCGGTTTCGCCACCACGCCAGAGCGCACTGCCCCCGCTGTGGCACGACTGACAGAACAGGGCGCGCTGGTCCTCGGCAAAACCAATCTCGACCAGTTCGCCACCGGCCTGGTCGGCACCCGCAGCCCCTACGGTCCGGTCCGCAACGCCCTGTTCCCCGATCGCGTCTCCGGCGGCAGCAGCTCCGGTTCCGCGGTCGCGGTGGCCCTCGGTATCGCCGACGCCGCGCTCGGCACCGATACCGCCGGATCCGGGCGCGTACCCGCCGCGCTCAACGGCATCGTGGGCATCAAACCGACTCTCGGCCTGGTGCCGACCACCGGCGTGGTCCCCGCCTGCCCGGACTACGACGCGGTCACCGTATTCGCTCGCGACCTCCCCCTCGCCACCGCCGTCACCCGGGCCATGATCGGCCCCGATACCGGTGATTCCCGCTCCCGCGCCTGGCCCGCGGACACCCCGCTCGGCGCCCCCGCCCGGACTACCCTCGCGATCCCCGCCGACCACAACCTGACTTCCCTCACCCCCGCCTACCGTGCCGCGTTCGACGCCACCGTCGAGCGCTGGCGGGCGAGCGGGGGCGCGGTAGCGACCGTCGATATCACCGAACTCCTCGACGCCGCCCGGCTGCTCTACGACGGCGCCATCGTCGCCCAGCGTTATGCCGCGGTGGGCGAATTCCTCAGCGGGGCGCCCGAAGGCGCCGACCCCGTCGTCGCCGCGATCATCGGCGGCGGCGAGGTCCCCGCCGCCCACTCCTACGTCACCGACCTCGGCCGCCTCGCCCACGCGGCGGCCGCCGCCCGCGACCTGTTCGCCGACCACCCCGCCCTGCTGCTCCCCACCACCACCGAACATCCCACCCTCGACGCGGTGGCCGCGGAACCGGTGGCGATCAACAGCCGGATGGGCACCTTCACCAACTTCTGCAACCTTCTCGACCTGGCCGGGGTCGCGGTCCCGGGCGAGGCTACCGCCGACGGCGATCCGTTCGGCGTCATGCTGATCACCCCCGCGTTCGCCGATCAGGTCGGTCTCGATCTGGCCGCCCGGCTGCTGGACGAACCCGCACCGCTGCTCACCGATACGGGTACCGAACTCCTCGTCGTCGGCGCGCATCTACGCGGCCTGCCGCTGCATCACCAGCTGGAAAGCGCGCAGGCCCGTTTCCTCGGCGAGGTCACGACCGCGGCCGCATACCGGATGGTCGCCCTGCCCGCCACTCCGCCGAAGCCCGGAATGCTGCGGGTCGGCACCGGGTCCGGGGCCTCGCTACCGGGCGAGTTGTATCGGCTTTCCCCCGCCGCGCTGGGGACCTTCCTGAGCAATCTGCCCGCACCCATGACGCTGGGCAAGGTCGAATTGGATTCCGGCGAATGGGTGACGGGCTTCGCCTGCGACTACGAATCATCACGTGACGCCACCGATATCACCGAGTACGGGGGGTGGCGGAACTATCTGAACTCCGATCGGTGATACCGATCCCCGGAATCCCGATCACCGCTTCGCAGCGACGGCGTAATACCGGCCCACCGTACCGATGAGGGGCGCGATGAGCCGGCCGCCGAGGGCCACCCTCATATCCCGTCCTGCGAATCACAGCGGCCGGTGGAGCGAGTTGCCGGACTCACCCCACCGGCCGTTGCGCCCGCGATAGCCGCTGGTTCGCCCGAGCGGCCGTCACGACGACGTCGCTGGTCTTTTTATCCGAATGCCCTACAGCGCGACCAGTTCCGCAATATTCTCATCCCATGAGCAGACATGCGTCGTGGCCGGCGAAAACCTTTGCCATAGCGTGTATTACGACCCTGGGTCTCATCGCCGGGCCACCGGCCGCCCACGCCGCCCCCGAAGACACCCTGTGCGGCTTCACCTATCCGACCCCGGACGACTTCTCCGTCACCGCCGGCAGCAAGGTGACCGCAACCCCCGGCGTATCCGGATCCGTCGATCTGAGGATGTACACCGATGCCGCGTCGGAGGCCGGGTACGACCAGCGATTCGGCGTCACTTGGGCGAATCTCGACACCGGACGCAACGGTGTGGCCGAGGAGAACGCCCGCGTCCAGGGCCCGGAAACCGTGCTCACGATTGCCGGCGTCACCACCGAGCCCGGCCGGATCGCGTTCGTGCTGAGCGCGTCCAACCACGGCTCCGACCAGAACTACACCTACGGGGATTGCAGCGCCGAATACGTGGTGCCCTGACCCGCCCGTTTCATCCCTTGCCATATCCGGCGGCGTCCGAATACCGCATACTTCACACCCCGGATTGCTGGTTAGGATTGACTAACCTAATCCGATCCCGCTAGCGTTTTGCGTACCCGGGCGGTCTTCGCTGTGCGATTGCCGGCCGGGTCGCGCCGGTGGACCCGCCGAGCGGTACCCGACACCGCCCGCGTCCCCGCCGCGGCTCTTGCTCGTTGGTCGGAAGGGGCCTGCCGTCATGTCCAGATTCATCAGATTCGCCACCGTCTGTATCCTCGCCGCACTCGTGGGACTGGGTATGGCGCAACCGGCTTCGGCCGATGTCTCGATCCGGGATTCCTCCGCCTCGGACCTCTACGTCAGCGCCGCGACCCCGAGCCTGCTGCAGCTCGAGAAGCAGTTCGCGGCGTTCTGGAACCCCAATATCGGCATGGACCCGAAGGTCGAGGTCAGCTACAACGGCCCGTCCGCCCGCCCGGCCCTCGAGCGGGTGATGGCCAACAGCTCCACCATGGACTTCTTCTCCATCCAGGGTCGCGCCATCGGCCCGGTGCAGGTCAACGGCAACTCCATGTCGGTCACCATGCACGGCCTGATGGCCGGTTTCCCCGCGCAGAACAACAAGTACTTCTACATCCGCGACGCCGGCCTGTGGAAGTTCGACTGGAAGCAGACCTGCGCCGCCATGCAGTGCTCGGGTAACCCCAGCTTCGGCTACTGATCCCCGGCACCACCCGATTCCGGGGCGGCTTCCCGCCGGCGCCTGCCGCGGGAAGCCGCCCCGGCGGCCGGTGCCGCCCCGGAGCATCCGAATCAGCCGCCGTGACACCATTCGAGCGCGGCACCGCACCAGCTACCCAGGACTTCCTATGATCAGCGTTCGTGGCGTGTCCAAACGCTTCGGCGAGAAAGTCGCCGTCGACGACGTCACCTTCGAGGCCGGTGAGGGCTCGATAACCTATCTCCTCGGCCCGAACGGCGCGGGCAAGACCACCGCGATGCGCATGATCGCCGGCCTGGCCCGTCCCAGTTCCGGCACCATCTCCGTGAACGGCAAGGGTCTGCGCGATTTCCGCGACACCATCCGTGAGATCGGTTTCAGCCTGGGCGCCTTCTCGCGCAACCCCGCCCACACCGCCGAACAGCATCTGCTGTGGCAGGCGCGGCTGGGCGGCGTCCCGAAATCCGATGTCGCGCCGCTGCTCGAACGAGTCGGTCTCGACAAGGTCGCGAAACGACCCGTCGGCAAATTCTCCTACGGCATGCTGCAGCGCCTCGGTATCGCCTCGGCCCTGCTCGGCGACCCGAAGACCATGGTGCTCGACGAACCGGCCAACGGCCTGGATATCGAGGGCATCATCTGGCTGCGCGAACTCCTGGTCGGTCTGGCCGCCGAGGGCAAATGCCTGCTGGTGGCCTCCCACAACCTCACCGAGGTCGAGATCACCGGCGACCGGATAGTCGTCATGGGCAAGGGCAGCGTGCTGTCCGATACGAGTAAGGACGAACTGGTGGCGGCAGGGTCGGGACCGCGTCCGCTGGAAGCGGCGTACGTCGAACTCACCAAGGGCAGCGTCGAATACGCCGCCACCGGGGGTGCCCGCGAATGATCGCCACCTACCTCGTTCGCGCCGTCCGCAGCGAACTCGCCAAACTCTCCTGGCGCAGCTCCCTCTGGTACGCAGTCGTCCCCCTCGCTGTCGTGATCCCGCTGGGCATCAATTTCGGTATCGCCAAGGCGACCGAATCCAACGCCCTCAACGGCGCCGGCGGTATGGACACCAACAACGCCGCCTACTGGATCCTCGTCTTCTCGTCGTTCATCCTGATGGCCGGCGGCGTGACCTCGCTGTGCGCCGAATTCAAGGACCAGACCGTCGAAACCGCGTTCGGTATCCAGTCCCGCCGCTGGCTGCTGCCGGTCGCGAAACTGATCGTCTTCGGGGTGATCGCCGCCGTCACCGCGCTGATCACCACCTTCGTGGTCCTCTGGGGGTTCCCGAAGCTGTTCCCCGAGATCTGGGGACGGGTGGACGTCTTCTCCGCCGAGGGCATCCAGCTCCTGCTCGGTGTCCCGCTGTACACCCTGCTGATCGCCGCCCTCGGCCTCGGCCTCTCCGCCCTGATCCCGAAGCCCGGTTTCGTGGTGATGATCGTGCTGCTGTGGAAGTTCGGGGTGGAAGTGTTCGTCACCTTCGTCCCCGGTGACCTCGGCGTCACCCTGCAACAGCTGTCACCGTTCAAGAACGGGGAGCTCGGGGTGGGGCAGCTGGCGACCATCGAGAGCCTCTTCGGGCAGAACGGGTCGCTCGCGTATTTCGCCGCGATCTGCCTGGCGATCTTCGTCATCGGCACCCTGCGCCTGTCCGCCACCGACACCAAGGGCTACTGATCCCGGGTTCGCTCTGCCCGGGCGGCACCGGAAAGCGGGTCGCACAGAGTTGACCTGAAGTGCACTCGAGTTTCTAGGCTCCGATCGAGTCGAGAATCTCGAGGAGGCGGCGCCGATGAGCGAATCCCAACGGCCGGTACGCGGTTTCACATCCGGCGATGTGCGCGAGTGGGCGTCGATCGAGGACGGCATCCGGCTGGGTGCGGTTGTCGAGGCCGACTACGGCCGGATGAGTGCGGCCTTCGTGGAGATGGACGTCGGGGCGCGGGCCGCGCTGCCCGCCCCCTACGAAGAAGTATGGATCCTCACGGCTGGTGTGATGGTCCTGGAGGGGACGGAGGGCCCCGTATCCGCGCACGCCGGGCAGCTGATCCATCTACGCGAAGCGACCCCCGGTGCATTCCGGGTCGCCGAAGATCTGCGAATGATCGCCCTGGCCCACCCTCCGGCGTGGCGGGTGGACCGTGCGGCGTGGGAGACGGTCCGGGCCCGCTCGATAGGCAAGCCGCCCGCCTCCGTGGTCACCGACCGGGCGCTCGCCGCGCGGCAGCCGCTGGAACCGTCCGCGCACGAGGGACGGGATGAGTCGGATGAGGGCGCCCGTTTCGGCCGCATCGGCGCCGATACCGCCACGACGTTCGAACTCTCCCGCGACACCGTAGTGGTCGCGACCAGGGGGCGGTTCCAAATCCACGTCGATCGGGGCGCGGGCGCTCCGGCGGCGGCCGGCACCGACGGCATCACCATGGCAGAGGAAGATTTCGTCTACCTACCTGCGGGGTCCGCCGGCACCCTGCGGACATCACCCGAATCAGCGGCCGTGTGGGCATACTTCCCACCCTGAGGGCCCCGTCCGGCTCTGGCCGCAAACGGAAAACAGCGCGCACTCGCCCCGGCCGGATATCGCCGGGCGAATCCAGTGCGGGGCAGGGGTATCGCGCCCCGCGCGTAGGGTGGGCACCGAGGGAGGGGCCCATGTTGATCGATTTCGTGCCCGACAGGGAGTTGTATCCGTTCGAATCGCGCTGGTTCGACTCGTCCGCCGGCCGGGTGCACTACATCGACGAGGGCGCCGGACCGCCGATCCTGTTCTGTCACGGCTCGCCGGCGTGGAGTTTCCTCTACCGCCATATCGTGCGGGGTCTCCGTGACCGCTTCCGCTGTATCGCCGTCGACTATCCGGGCTTCGGATTGTCCGAACGCCCCGCGGCGTTCGGCTACACGATCGCCGAACAGACCGCGGTGCTCGGGGAACTGATCGACCATCTCGGCCTCGACGATTTCATCGTGACGGGTCACGACTGGGGCGGGCCCATCGGCCTGGGCGCGGCCATGCCGCGCGCGGACCGCGTCCGGGGCATCGTGCTCGGCAATACCGTCTTCTGGCCGATCGACACGATCGCCAACCGCGCGTTCAGCGTCGTCATGAGCACCGGTCCGATGCAGCGGCGAATACTGGAGAAGAACTTCCTCATCGACCGTGTGCTACTCGGTGAACTGGGCCGCACGCTCACCACCGCCGAAGCCGAGCACTACCGGGCGGTGCAGCCCACTGCCTCGGCCCGGCGCGGGCTCGCCGTCATGCCCCGCGAAATCCGTGCCGCGCGCCCGCTGCTGGACCGGCTCGCCCACGATGTCCCCGCCCTGCTCGGCGACAAGCCGGCCCTCGCGGTATGGGGTATGCGGGATATGGTGTTCCGCCCGAAAACCTGCCTCCCGCGCCTACGCGCCACATTCACCGATCTCGACATCGTCGAACTGCCCGACGCGCGCCACTTCGTCCAGGAACACGCCCCGGACGCGATCACCTCCGCGATCGTCGACAAATTCCACTGATCGCCGGGCCACCACGACATAGAACGGATTCGATCCGTTCCGGTGTGTCCGGTCGGGCCTCTGGGTCGCCGACGCGGCCCGGCCACCCGGGCGCCGATCCTCCAGATTGAATTCAACCAAAAGGTTGAATAACCCCCACCACGAGGCTAGAGTCTTATTCAACTCAAGAGTTGAGGAAGCCCCGTGAACGACGACACCGAACAGCTCAACCGAGTGTTCGCGGCCCTGGCGGACCCGACGCGACGCAGCCTGGTCGCCCGGCTCGCCGAGGCGGACCACACCGTAGGCGAGCTGGCAGAACCGCACGCCATGACCTTGCAGGCGATCTCCAAACACGTGAAGGTCCTGGAGGACGCCGGACTGGTTACCAGAAGCAGAGATGCCCAACGCCGGCCCGTTCACCTGGACGCGGAGGTGTTCGGCCTGATGACGAAATGGATCGAACGCTATCGGCAGAAGGCGGAGGAACGCTATCAGCGTCTCGATGCCCTCCTGAACCACCTGGCCCATACCGACGACACCCGAGAGAAGGACGCATCATGACCACCACCGAGATCATCGCGGACGAGAAGGTCCCGACCATCGAAATCCGCCGGGAATTCGACGCCACCCCGGAGCAGGTCTTCCGCACCCATGTGGACCCCGAGCTCTACGCGCAATGGATCGGCCCGCGCAGCCTGACCACCCGGATCACCACATGGGACGCCCGCACCGGCGGCGCCTACGCCTTCGCGAACGATCAGGACGGCACCGAAGTCGCCGCCTTCTTCGGCAGCTTCCACGAGATCCGGCCCAACGAGCGGATCGTGTGGACCTTCACCTACACCGGCGAACCCGACGGGGTCTCACTGGAAACGCTGCTCTTCGAAGCCCTTCCGGGCGGACGCACCCGGTTGCGGACCCTCAGCGTGGTCGAGAGTTTCGAGATCAGGGACGCCATACTGGCCAGCGGTATGAACGTCGGCGTGGAAGAGGGCTACGCGAAACTCGACGAACTGCTCGCGGAACAGGACCGAGATGCCCAGGACTGACGCCGGCATCCGGCATGCCCGTGACGCGGCCCGGTTCACCGAACTCGTGGAGTCCGCCGCACCGGGCGACTGGCTGCGACCGAGCCCGGTCGCGGAATGGACCGCTGTCGATATCGTCGCGCATCTGGTCGAGTGGTCCCGAAGCTTGTTCGCCGGCGCCGGAATCGAACTCCCGCCCCTGGACGTCGCCGCGGATCCGGTCGCCGCATGGAAGCAGCAGGTCGCCGACATCCAGGCCGTACTCGACGACCCCGCGGGCCGGGTGCTGAGCAACCCGCATTTCGGGGAGCGGCCCGTAGCCGAGGCCATCGACGAGTTCTACACCCCCGACATCTGGATGCATTCCTGGGATCTGGCCAAGGCGCTCGGCATCGAACCCGATCTGGGGCAGGATCGCTGCGCGGCCGCGCTGGCGGCCATGGAACCGGTGGAGCCGATGCTGCGTGCGAGCGGCCAGTTCGGGACCGCGGTCCCGGTCGCCGCGAACGCCTCCCCACAGGACCGGTTGATGGCCTTCATCGGCCGCGACCCGGCCTGGCCCGCCACGGATCCCCCAGTCGAGGCCGGTGGATCCTAACGATCCCACCGCTGCCGCTCCAGCAGATCGGTCACCCGCTCCTCCGGCAGCGGCCGGTGGAAGAACCAGCCCTGCGCCGTATCGCAGCGCAACGCCCGCAACTGTTCGGCCTGGAACCGGGTTTCGACGCATTCCGCGGTGACGGTGAACCCGAGAGCGTGGGTCAACCCGACAATCGTCTCCAGCACCACCACATCGGTGGCACTGGCACTGCCGCTGTCGCGGATCCGCTGGATGAACGGGCCCGCCAGCTTCACCACCTGTAACGGCAGCTGGCCGAGATAGGCCAGGTTGGAGTAGCCGGTGCCGAAATCGTCCAGCGCGATCCGCACGCCCGCCGCCGCCAGGGCGCGCAGCGCGGCCAGTGGTCCGGCGTCGTCGGCCATGAATACCCGCTCGGTCAGCTCCAGTTGCAGGCGCTGCGGTGGAATCCCGGTGTCGGCGAGTGTTTTCTCCACCCGCGCCAGCCATCCCGGGTCGGCCACTTCCACCGCGGAGACGTTCACGCTGATCACCGGCGCGCCTTCGGGGTCGAGGTCGTACCAGCGGCGGGCGGCACGGCAGGCCTGGTCGAGGACGTAGGCGCCGAGGGCGGAGATGTGACCGTTGTCCTCGGCCAGGTCGATGAATTCGCCGGGTGAGAGCACGCCCAGGTCGGGGTGACGCCAGCGCACCAGCGCCTCCACCGCGTCGATCCGATCCCCGGCCAGGGGCACGATCGGCTGATAGTCGAGGAAGAACTCTCCGGCCGCCAACGCCTCGGGGATCGCCGCCGACAGTTCGGCACGCGCGTGCTCGCGCCGGCCGCGGTCGGGATCGAACACCGCATAGCAGCCGCGCCCGGCCGATTTCGCCCAATACATGGACGTATCGGCGGCCTGCAGGAATTCGTCCACATCGGCCCGGTCCCAGCGTTGCTCCATCACTCCGACACTGGCCCCCACCCGCAGCAGCTGACCGTTGATCTCGAAGGGTTCGGCGAAGGCCGCCAGCACGGTCTCGGCGAGCGCCGCCACCGCACCGGGACAGGCCGGGTCGGGCACCAGGATCACGAATTCGTCGCCACCCATCCGCGCGACCAGCTGCCCGGGCTCGGTGAGGCAGTCACCGAGCCGGGCACCGGCGGCCACCAGCAGCTCGTCGCCGACCGCGTGACCGTAGGTGTCGTTGATGGTTTTGAAATGGTCCAGGTCCACATAGCACAGTCCGACACCGGCATCCGGCGCGGCGAACGCGTCGGCGAGCGCGTCGAAGAAGCGGGACCGGTTCGCCAACCCGGTCAGTTGATCGTGGTGGGCCCGGTAGCGCAGGCTCGCCTGTAGTGCCCGCTGTTCGGAGATGTCCTCCACCAATACCAGCGTGTATTGCGGGGCGCCTCGGGAGTCCCGGATCAGGGAGACATTCAGATTGGTCCACACCGCGTGGCCGTCCCGGTGCGGGTAGGCCTTCTCCAGCCGGACGCTGTCGCATTCGCCGGCCATCAGCGCCCCGTACAGCTCCCACATCCCGTTCTCGTCGTCCCGGTGCGCGAGGTCGGTCACCAGCATCCCGCACATCTCCTCGGGCCGGTACCCGAGCATCTGCGCGAACGCCGTATTGACCTCGGTGATCCGCCCCGTCATATCGGAAAGCCCCGTGCCGACTCCGGCCTGCGCGAAAACCCCGCGCATCCGCGCTTCACTGGCCCGCAACTGCTCCTCGGCGGCGCGCCGGGCGACGATATCGGCGGTGCGCACACTCTCCTGTTCGGCGAGCAGCCAGCTACGGAACTCGCGCAGGTATCCGTTGGCGAAGGCGCCCAGCGTCGCGACCACCCGCGACGCCGGAATACCGGTGGCAGCGAGATGCGCGCCGAGAACATCGATACTGCGCCCCAGGACCTCATCGCCCACGAAGTGCGCGCGGGCCAGTTCGGCGCCGACGCCGACGGCCCGCTCCGGTTCCGGCTCGGGCGCGGCGGCGGCACAGATTTCGGCTGCCAGCAGCGTCAGCAATCCGGCCGTTTCGGCGGCGCTCATGGGCACGACGTGATCACGCGCTCCCTCCCGCAGCGCTGCCATCCATCGGCCGGCCAGGTCGGCATGAGAGCCCTGGGGTAACGCACCGGGCCCGGCATCCCAACCCATGAGGGCCGACTCTAGCCGCAACCGGCCTCCGATGTGGAACGTACACACTTCCGACCGATTTCGGATACCATCGCAGCCATTCGGCTCGCCGCCCGCGGTGAACGCCGAAATCGTTGGTGCGAAAGGATTTACCCGGCCGATGAGCAGACCGAGTTGGGCCCCCGAGGGTATCGACCTGGATCGCCCCAGCGCATCCCGCGTCTACGACTATTTCGTCGGCGGTATGCACAATTTCGAGATCGACCGGCAGCTCGCCCAGCAGATCGAGACATTCACGCCGAATGTCGCCGAAACCATGCGCTCGAACCGGGATCTGCTGCGCCGCTGCGTCCGTTTCCTCACCGACGAGGGCATCGACCAGTTCCTCGATATCGGCTCCGGTATCCCGACTGTCGGCAATGTGCACGAGGTCGCCCAGGCCGCCGACCCGTCGGCCCGCGTCGTCTACGTCGATATCGACCCCGTCGCGGTCGCCCACAGCGAAGCCATCCTGGCCGGTAACCCGAATGCCGCGGTAATCCGGGCCGACGCCGCCCACCCCGAGACGATCCTCGCCGACCCGAAGGTCGAGAGCCTCATCGACTTCGGAAAACCGGTCGCGGTGCTGCTGCTGGGAGTCCTGCATTTCGTCACCGACGACGCCGACCCCGCCGGCTGTGTCGCCCGCCTCGCCGCCGCCGTCCCCGCGGGCAGCTATCTGGCGATCACCCACGCCACCGCCGACGGCCAGCCGGCCGAGGTCCTCGAAGCCCAGAAACTGTCCGGCCGCACCAACACCGAGATCGTGCTCCGCACCCGCGACGAGATCGAGGCCTATTTCACTGGCTGGACCATGCTCGAGCCCGGCCTCGTCCACCTCCCCCTGTGGCGGCCGGAGAGTCCCGGCGATATCGGCGAGCACCCGGAACAGTCCGGAGCCTTCGGCGCGGTCGCCCGCAAGGACTGATCCGCCGACGGTTACGGCACCGATCGGCCGACGCTCACCCCAGCACGAAGTCGGCCGGCAGGCTGGAGTATTGGATATTCGAGCTGGTGATGCCGACCAGTACCGCGGTGCCGTCACCGACCGGCCGGTACACGGGCCCGCCCGAGTCACCGAGGGAGATGCCGGTGTATCCGTCGCATCGGGTCCCGCTGGTCAGGCCGTACCGGCAGCGCGGGTCACCCTCCGAATCGGTCGCGACCAGTCGGTTGCCATCGGGCAGCGTGTTGTGTGTCCGTGTGCCGGGCATCAGGGGGATCATGGCCCAGTCCACGTCGGGAAGCCGGGCCTCCCCGAACAACCAGAGTGTGCAGTGTCCCGCGGTGAGCGCGACCGGCTGTCCGTCCGCATAGCCGGTCGCGGTTATCGAACACAGCCCGATCGACGATCCCGGCCCCACGGCGATTCCCTCGGCGCTGCCGGGAGCGAACAGCGCCGAACCCGTAGCAGCGGAGCCCGTGGCCGAAGAGCCGAAAGAGGCCGAGCCGAAATCGAGCAGCGCGGATCCCGTATCGGCACCAGCCCCCGGTGCGAGTACGGTTCCGGCGACAGCAGCGGCAAGGCCGAATAGTGCAACAGCACGTTTGTTCACCGGTGTGGATCGAACCCACGTCCTGGTCATGCGCGATAGCGTACGGTTCCACCGCCGAGGCTCGGTGGAACTCGCGGCCGAGAGTCCCCCGGTGCGCCGTTCTCGATCCAGAACCCACCGGCGCTCGGCACTGCGCGAACCGAACGATGCCACTAGCCTGGCACCGGCTCCTACGACCGGCCGTTTCGGACGCAGGCGGCGTGCCATGCGGCGACCGGCCCGGTCACGGGGCCGACCGTGCACGAACGTCGAGTGGAGACGCGTATATGAAAAAGGCCTGCATGATCGCGGCGATGTCCTTGACCGTCCTGGGGTTCTCGGGAGCGACCGCCGCCGCCCTCCCTTCCGGTAGCGCCGATCTGCCCGGGTTGCCCGGCGCACAGCAGCCGGGCCCGCCCCCGCCGCCGGACGGCAAGAAGGTCGGTGACCCGTGCACCGCCGGTGGCGGCGTGCCGGGACACTACGAGTGGGTGCACTTGGAAAAGAGCGCCGCCGAGCACTACGGGACCGAATGGATGTTCGTCTGCCAACCGAACTGACCGGGTGGACACGGCGGTGCGGGACCAACCGCACCGCCCCCGCACTCGGCGCGGTCGCACATACTTCGCACCGAACCCCGGTCAGCGCCGATCGCGTACGAGCAGATAGTGCAGCCGAAGCGCCGTGGCCCGGCCGATCGCCAAACTGTGATCGGTACGCACCAGCCCCGCGCCGTCCGGGAAGACATCGAACCGTTCGTGAATCGGCACCCGAGCCGCCCAGGCCCGCGCCCCCTCTACGACCGTGACATACGCGCCATCGGCGCCGAAAGCACCCGGCGGGGACACCAGCCGCAACGCCCCGCTCTCCCCCACCTCGGGCCGCAGGAACACCTGCACATTCCCCAGAGGCAGCGGAAACGACACATGCACACTCGGCTGCTCGGACCCCGGCAGCCGCGTCACCCGATAGAACCCGCTGTAGATGTACTCCCCCGTAGCCCGCGAAGTCCGCAACCACGCCGCCCCGCGATACTCGCCCCGATCGTCGAACAACGTCTCGACCCGGCTGTCGATCCCACGAGCCGTATCCAGCGACCGGATCGGCAGTGCCAGCTGCCCCACCCGGCGCCCGAAGAACCGCGTGATGAACCGGCCTCCGAGCGCGAACACCGGCGACCACTGCACCCACGCCTCCATCCGCCACGCGGCGGTGTGCTCATAGAAATCCCGCACGTCGGCGTGCAGGTGGGCCGGATCGAACCCCGCCCCCGCGAGCGCGCCGATATCGGGAAGCAATCCGGCGGTGGGGTTGTCGTCGATCCGGCCACCCACCCGCTCGGCCTCGACCTTCAACCAGTTGTTCGCGACCGGTCCGGAGGGGTCGGTCAGGACCGACCCCTGCAACCAGCCGTGCTCACCCTCCAGATCGACCCGCCGCCCGAACGTCTTCCAGTACCTCCGGGTCGCGCGATCCACCATCGGCCACATATCCACGCGGTAATCATTGCCGTTATGTGGCATTCTGGTCGAGTCGAATCGAGAGTTCAGCCTCGACGCAGGCCAGCGACCGATCCGACAGCGTTTAGGACGATCGCTTACTGCCTGACCCCCACCAAGCAGCGGTAAACCGCCTCTACTACACCCTCCGCCGGAACTGCCCCCTACAACCGCTGGCTCACCGGAGTTTCAACAGGGTCAAAGAGAGTTTGGGCCGCGCGCTCACCAGATGCACCGTTGCAGTGCTGCAGGAGTGGGCATTCACTGCACATTGTGCTCGGCGCCTTACAGAGTGTGCTGCCAAGCAGCCGGAGCGCAGCGGAGCGGAGCGGCGCATCCGGGCCCGCGCCGACCAGTCTGGCCAGATCAACGCGGCCGTCGCTCAACCTGTTAGTTTTGTCCGAGTGACTACCGGCCACACGTGCTGCAACCCTGAGAGTCGCCTGCGAGGCGAGAAGCACATCCTCGCCGGCTAGCAGTCGGAAGATTCGCTCTTGCGAGGCCTTCATCGTCAAGTGCTCGACCAGTGCCTCCGGAGCCATCCAGAGTTTACGCTTCGGCAACAAGGGCCGGAACCGCTCAAGCACTTGGCGTCCCGCCTCGGTCTGGAGCTCCTGCTGCATCCTGTCGAGCTCTTCTTTCGTCAGTCGCGCTTTGCCCCTAATCAAGACAAGCGCTCGGTCCGCGCCCTTTGGAGCGCTGGTGCGCCCCGTCAGAAGCGCTGAGACTGCGGCCACAATCGGCGTGACGTCTTCACCGGGCAATGCATGCCAGTTGGCGCCGCGTTGCTGCTGCTTCGCCCAAGTGGTGAGTGCCTGCCTAGCCTGTACCCAGCGCGACACTCCCCCGAGCCGCTCGCCGGAAGGTTCGTTCATCGAGATCGGGCGGAGCGCAGTTGCGGCGGCGCACCCCAGCAGTGGAGGAACAGCGTTGCCGATTTGACGAAACGCGTCACTGCGAGTACCGGCGAAACGGAAGCGGTCGGGGAAGGTCTGAACTCGCGCAGCCTCGCGGACTGTGAGGGTCCTCAGCTCCTGGGGATGGATATACCAGTAACCGTCCTTAGCGATGTGGGCGGTGATGGACCGGCTTACTGAGTCCCAGTCGAGCTTCTTGTACTTGTCGTCGAACGTCTCGGCCGAGTATCGCCTCAAGTCTTGGGGCAGGTCAGCATACAAAGTCGAGGCGTCCATCATTCCGAAGATCTCGCGGTCGTCGTCACGCACTGGCCTGGTCATGTGATCCCACACGATACCGCTCCGGGCACCTACTCTCATTGCCTCGGCATAGGCAGACAGACGTCGTGGCTTTCTATAGGACTGTTCGCGACCGCCGGTGGTATCGCCGAGTCCAGGGAGGTCGCCGATCGCGTCGCGCAGGGTCGGCTGCTTGCTCTGCTCGGCGGGCCACATGAAGTCCTCGACGTCTCGGCGCGCAAGGACTATGAGCCGTTTACGATGCTGGGGAACACCGTAGCGCCACGCATCGACAAGCCTGAACTCGGTGTAGTAGCCTCCACGTTCCAGTGCGTCGACCATTGTCCGAACCACTGCAAAGTCGTCACCGAGCGCCATGTCCGGAACGTTCTCCATCAGGACGGCCCGAGGCTGAACGGTCAGCGCGACATCCAGAAAGGCTTGCCACAACTCACGTCGATGGTCATGCTCCTCGCGGTGCCCAGAGACCACCAAGCTCCGGATCTTGCTGCGACCGGCACGGCTGAACGGCTGACAGGGTGGCCCACCCGCGAGGAGATCGATCTCGGTCTTATTGAGCAGTTCGACAAGATCCTTACGTTGGGATGGCTCGCTGAGGTCCAAGTCCAGGGCCAACCCAGGAAAGTTATGGCTGTGCGTTTGCACAGCTTTCCGGTCGTGATCCACGGAAACCGCGACTGTCCAACCAGCTTCTTCAAGCCCGAGACTCAGCCCACCAGCGCCGGAAAACAGATCCACAGCAAGCCGTTGTCCCGCAGCCAGCCTCTGCGCACACCACTGCTCGAAGACGTCTTTAGTGCAGCTGTCAGCATGGCGGACAAGCTTCAGATCGTCGCTGCGTTGCAGCTTGACCCCATAGATGGACACCGCCCGTACCCTTCCCTGAACACCTGCACCAACGACCACCAAGACAACACAGAGGCCGTCCTGGATCAACAATATCCGTGGCCTCCGGTGCCAAATTGGGATCTGGCACCCAGGGGCCGAAGGATAAGCGTAACGATAGTGGCGGGGGCCGACGAATATACCTGGGGCAACACGCAGGCGGTGTCACCATGGGGTCCGACCAAAGTTGGTCGATCGGTGCGCGCCAACGAAGCTGCAGGGCTCCTCCGTTAGTAATCTTGGCCTAGGAGGATTCGGAATGCGTCGACGGTCGTCGGACCGACTCGCCGCGGAGAGACATGTGTTGTCAGATGGCGAGTTGAGATGAATAACGTCAGCTACGAGAACGTCGACCCGGATCCAGCCGGCAGAACAGCCTTACCGAGGCCGCCGGACATGCCTACCGAGCTTGACGATGAGCCGAATGCCGCTGCCGCGGTTCGTAGTTACCCCTCAGGATCAGAATCGACGCTTGAGGCCTCGGGGAAGGTGCACTCCGGCAAAGCCATAAGCGAAGCCCTCAGTGGGGCGCGGCGTTTGTGGCCGATCGAGCATACTCTGCGAGCGGAAACGTGACCGACTACGAGGTAGTCGAACCTCGCGCGGAGTCGTTGGTGGAGTCGCTTCGCGCGTTCGGGTACGCCACCGAGACTGCAGTGGCGGACCTAGTCGACAACAGCATCACAGCCGAAGCCACCACGGTTGACGTCCGCCTGCGCTGGGCCGGGAAAGAGTCGTGGATCACGATCGTCGACGACGGTCTCGGGATGGACGCCGAAAGGCTCCGGGAGGCGATGCGGCCAGGCACGACAAGTCCTTTAGCGCCCAGAAATGCAAGCGATCTCGGGCGGTTCGGGCTCGGCCTAAAGACTGCGTCATTCTCGCAGTGCCGACGGTTGGTTGTCATGTCGGCGACCGCGACATCGTCTTTGGTAGCCCGGACGTGGGACCTTGACCATGTCGTCCGGGTGGGTGGCTGGCAGCTGCTGACGAACCTGATGCCCGAGGACCGGGCGCTATGGGACGAGCTGCGCGGTGACCAGACAGGAACGGTGGTGCTGTGGCGACAGCTGGACCGCCTTTTTGGTTCGCCAGATCCGCAAAACGAGCAGGCAGAGAGGCACTTCTACGCCATCGCTGACCGAGTTGCCAGGCACCTCGGGATGATCTTCCATCGATACGTCACGGGTCCCGGGAAGGTCACCATACGGGTGAACGGCAGGAACATCGCGCCGTGGGACCCATTCCTTGACTCTCATGAAGCAACCCAGGTGGTCACGGACGAGTCACTGATGTACCGGGGCGTGCTGCTCAGCGTCAAGTCGTTCGTCCTCCCGCATGTGAGCAGATTAACTCCTGAGGAACACGTCGCCGCCGGTGGCCATCATGGCTGGGCTTCCCACCAGGGGTACTACGTCTACCGAAACCGACGACTGATCGTGTCCGGAAGCTGGCTCGGGCTCGGGTTCCGGCGGGAGGAGCTGACCTCACTGGCCCGGATCCGGCTCGACCTACCCAACCACATGGACACCGACTGGCAGATCGACGTCCGCAAGTCGGTGGCACGCGCGCCGGGCGCCTTGGTGTCTGAGTTGCGACGGATTGCAGAGGTCGTTCGAATGCGGTCGGCGAACGTCTACCGGCAGCGCGGCAGAGTACTTCAGCGCGCGGGTCAAGGTGAGGTGGTCCAGGCATGGCTGCAGGTCGTGCGCGGCAAAAAGATTGCCTATCAGATCAACCGCCAGCACCCGCTTGTAGCCGCGCTACTACGGACCGAGGGCGGCGGCGAGGTAGAGGCAATGGTCAGGCTATTGGAGGAGACGGTTCCAGTTCCTCTGATCATCCTCAACCACGCGGACAGGCCGGGTCGGCAAGCGGCACCGTTCGAGGAGGCCGCTCCGGACACAGTCCGGTCGGTGCTGACCGATGTCATCCAGGCAATGATCCGCGCAGGAACATCCGGCAAGGAAATTCTCGGTCGGCTGTTGACAATGGAACCGTTCTCTGACTTCCCCGACCTCGTTCGGGAGGTCTGTACACGCGAACTCGGTCAGGAGATGGCATGAACCCCGACCACCGCAAGGCGATGGAGATCGCCTTGACGTTGCTCGATTACACGGACGATGTCACAGCGAGCGATGTCGGACAGGCGGTCGACAAGGCTTTGCTTGTCGTGGGGCAGGCAGAAATCGACGTCGGCAAGTTACGAAGGGACGTGGAGAGCCGGTGTAACATCTGGCTTCCGCCCGAGCAGGTTCTCAACGGTAAAGAAGACCACGTGCCCTGGCTCGACGACGCCAGGGATGAGATCGAGTGGAACTTCTGGGAACGATACCGGCGGTATCTAAGCCGGAAGGGCAGGGCACCAGCGCAGATTCGCAGTATCAATCAGGTCACTGATCGGATCCTGGACTCGTTCGAGAAGCCGGACCGGCCCGGCAGATGGGACCGTCGTGGGATGGTTGTCGGCCAAGTGCAGTCCGGCAAGACCGCCAACTACACAGGCGTCATCTGTAAGGCCGCGGACGCCGGCTATCGACTGATCGTCGTGTTGGCTGGGCTGCACAACAGCCTGCGCAGCCAGACCCAGCACCGCTTGGACATGGAATTCCTCGGGTTCGACACCAGAAGTAACCGCAGCTACGACCAGAGCAACGCCAAAGTTGGTGTCGGGACGATGAAGGGGAAGTTCCTCCACGTCCATTCCTTGACCAGCAGCGACGAGAAGGGCGACTTCCAGGTCAAGGTGGCCAAGCAGGTCTGGCTCAACGCGGGCGGCAGCGACCCGGTCATTCTGGTGGTCAAGAAGAACGCTTCTGTCTTGCGAAACTTGCACTCGTGGGCGACCCGGCTGAATCAGGAACTCGACCCGGAGACCGGCCAGCAGATTGTCCGTAATGTTCCATTGCTGGTTATCGACGATGAGGCCGACAACGCCTCAGTGAATACCAAGGCTCGGCCGACCGACGAGAATGGGCAGCCGATCGACGACTACGACCCGACCAAGATCAATGGGCTGATCCGGAAGCTGCTGCGGACGTTTGAGAAGTCCGCGTACCTCGCCTACACCGCAACCCCGTTTGCAAACATCTTCATCGATGCCGACGAGAAGACCGATACGTACGGCGAGGACCTGTTCCCACGCAGCTTCATCATCAACCTCCGGCCCCCGAGCAACTATATCGGCGTGAACGCGGTTTTCGGGCTAGACAGCGACGTGAACTCGGGCATCGAAGGCCAGTCCGGCCTGCCCATCATAAGGACCTTCGACGACCATGAAATGTGGCTCCCGAACAAGCATAAGAAGGACGCCATACCGGGCAAACTGCCGGCATCGTTGCTGAACGCGATCAACGCGTTCCTGCTCGCCACGGCTGCACGTCGGGTTCGCGGTCACGAAGACCACAATTCGATGCTGGTGCACGTCACCCGCTTCACTGAGGTTCAGGCGTTGGTCCGCCGTGCGCTGCTTGATCATGTCGACCTGATGCGCCAGCGTGTGTGGCATGGCGATCCGAATAGCCCTGATTCCCCTTGGCACGCGCTGGAGTCCATGTGGCGAGCCGACTTTGTACTGACTACCGAAGCGCTGCTGCGGAACCCGGACCTGACATCGGAAGTCGGCGCGGGGATCGATTGGGCGCAGATCCGTGCTGCGCTTCCGAGTGTGCTCGACGACGTCGAATTGCGCGTGCTCAACGGAAAGTCCGAGGACGCCCTGACGTACAGCGAGGCCGACCGGCCACTCACCCTGATCGCGATCGGTGGAGACAAGCTCTCCCGCGGTCTGACCCTCGAAGGGCTGACGGTTAGCTACTACCTGCGGGCTTCGAAGATGTACGACACGCTGATGCAGATGGGCCGATGGTTCGGCTATCGACCCGATTACCTCGACCTGTGCCGACTGTATACAACCAACGAACTCGCCCGCTGGTACCGTGACATCGGTCTGGCCAACGAGGAGCTACTACGCGAGTTTGAGTACATGGCCGCGCTCAGGAAGACGCCGCAGGAGTATGGGCTTCGCGTCCGGGCACATCCGGACGGGCTGATGATCACTGCCAGAACTAAGATGCGAAACGGCACCGACGTCGACATCACCTTCTCTCAAACCATCAGCGAGTCGATCACATTCGAGACGGACGCCGACGTGCTCCGCAACAATTGGGCCGTAACCGAGCGTCTGGTCGGCGCCATAGGCGCTCCGGCAGCCCGCCGAGGCGCTCTCGGCACTATCCGGTGGGACAACGTGCCTGCGTCTGCCGTGCTGGACTTTCTGGACGGATACCAAGCGTCCGACGTCGCAACCAAGGCGCAGCCGCGAGCTTTGGCCGAGTACATCCGGACGTTGTTGGCTACGAGCCAACCGGAGCTCACCACCTGGACAGTGGGGCTCGTGTCGGTCGCCGGCGACGACAGGAAGACTGACAAGATTGGCGATCACGAGGTCGGCTTGGTCCAGCGGGCCCTCCACCTGCCAAAAGAACGTGTGGATGACGGCGCCGAGTACAAGGCTGGTCTGCGAGCAGGGAACGACCGTTACGTAATTCGTCGCTTGGTCTCGCCCAGCGACGAGCAGATGGACCTCTCCGACGAAGAGGTCGAACAAGCCTTGGAGATGACCCGGCAGGCCTGGCAGTTGGACCCGAAGACTAGAACGATGGAGCCCAGTGTGCCCGGAGGGCTCTCCATCCGTGATGTCCGCTCGCCGACTCGCGGACTGCTCTTGCTGTATCCGCTTGAACCCGACTCCTGGATGGATACCAGCCTCCCGCCCGTTGGGTTCGCCCTCAGCTTCCCAAGGAGCCGAACCGCGAAGACCATCAAATACCGGGTGACCAACCTGTGGTGGGACCAAGAGTTCGGTATCCAGGGCTCCGACGGGGAGCAGCCATGAGCGCGGTGCCATCCAGCACGGATCTCGAAGAGCTCTGGGCAGAACTGGACAACCCGCCGGGCGACCCGGTATTGGCAGGTCGGCGGGTTCGGCGGGTACTGGCAGACAGTCCGCACCACTGCTTCATCGGCGTGCAGTATCCAGCCGCACGACGGGTTTTCTTGGTGGTCACCAATAACGTTCCGGCCAACGCGGCGAACGGGTTGGTGGTCACTTCTGGTGTCGTGGTCGAGCCAGGCAGCCTTCCGGACTATGGGATAACTCTGGATCTCGTACTACGGGCAGGTACGTACGCGGACATCTTCACGGCGTTAGTGGCCGACCTGCTCGCTAGCCTCTCGCAGGTTACTGCCGAAACGGGCAGCGCGGTGTTGGAGCGGTTGGGTGAGTGGCAGAGGATGCTGGCCGGTATTAGTCCAGACGGGCTGTCACGGGAGCAGCAACGTGGGCTGTTCGGCGAGCTGCACACCCTGTCTGATCTGTTCCTTCCGACATTAGGTCCGGATGCGGTGTACGCATGGACCGGCCCCGACCAGCAATTACAGGACTTCCAGTTCGAGCAGGGTAGTGTAGAGGTCAAGACCGTATCCGGAAACGACGCCAACCGGGTACGGATCAGCAACGAACGACAGCTGGATAACACCGGCCTCGGATCGCTGTTCCTTGTTACGCTGGCGCTCGACGCCCGCCAGGGTGGGCGTGGGATGTCTCTTCCTGAACTTATTCGCCAAGTGCGCAGTCAGACAACCAACTTCGGCGTCGCAGGCGAGCTGGAGCGGCGGCTGGTACGCGCCGGTTACTTGGATACCCAGAGCCGGCTTTACGAGGACCGACGATACGCGCTGCGCCGCCGGACAGTCCACCGGGTGACCGACGGCTTTCCCCGGATCACCGAAGAGACTAAACCTCTCGGGGTGTCCGATGTCGTATACACCGTCGACCTGCTCTCTGCTTCACAATTTCTTGTGGGCAATGACGATATGATCTCCGCCCTGGAGAAGAAATCATGACTGACACCGACATCGGCCAGTTCGCTGAAACACTTCAGCAGGACCTCCTCACAGAGGCCAGTGTGCCCGGCGCGGAGCGGAGCCTACGCGACGTTTTCCTTGAGCGGATGGTCGGTGAACTTGCAGACGTCGCCGAGTTGGAGGGCGGGGAGGCCTGTTTCCACCAAGCCCGCGGTGAGGAAGTCTCCGGCTACGACATCAGTAGTGATGGCGAAACGCTCGACCTGTTCGGCGTCGTGCTCAGGCAAGTAGCACCGCCCGCACCCGTCGGCAAATCAGACATCGAGACCTGTCTCCGTCGGTTGCGGGGCTTCCTCGAGAAGGTGGCGCGCAACGGTGCCGCCGGACTTGAGGTCGCTTCGCCCGTGTTCGACATGGCACAGAGCATCAACCAAGCGATGCCGGAACTTACCCGCGTGCGGCTCTGGGTCTTCACCGATGGTGCAGTCACCACCAGGAAGGACGTGACTACGCCGGAGTTCGGTGATGTGCCAACGTCGGTCCAGGTCTGGGACGTGGTGCGGCTGCACCGACTGGTGACCTCGGGACGGCAGCAAGAGCCCGTCCACATTGATTTCGTCGAACGGTTCGGTGCGCCAGTCCCATGCTTGCCCACCGATCTCGACGAGCAGGGATGTCACACGCTACTGGCCATCGTTCCCGGCGCCGTGCTGAAGGAGATTTACGCCACGTACTCTGCCCGCCTCCTCGAACTCAACGTGCGGTCATTCCTGCAGGCAAGGGGTAAGGTCAACCAAGGCATCCGAGATACCATCCTGAACGAGCCCCGCCGATTCCTTGCCTATAACAACGGCATCTCCGCAACCGCCTCCGACGCGGAAATCGTGAGGACGCACGAGGGCGGCAGTGCGATCACTAGCCTGAAGAACCTGCAGATAGTCAATGGCGGCCAGACCACCGCGTCGCTGTATCACGCGGCAACCAAACACAAGGTGACGCTGGACGGGATACATGTCCAAATGAAACTCACCGTAGTCCCCCAGGATCAGCTCACCGAGATAGTCCCACTGATCTCCCGCTACGCCAACAGCCAGAACACGGTACAAGAGGCAGACTTCAGCACCAATCACCCCTTCCACGTCGAAATCGAACGCCTTTCTCGTTCGGTTTGGGCACCGGCCACGAACGGCAGCCAGAAACAGACCCGATGGTTCTACGAACGTGCCCGCGGCCAGTACCAGAACGATGTGGCCAGGGCAGGCACGCCGGCCAGACAGAAAGCATTCAAGGAGACCCATCCACCAGCACAGAAGTTCGTCAAGACAGATCTAGCGAAGTTCGAATTAGCCTGGGACGAGGCTCCACACGCCGTCAGTCTCGGTGGTCAAAAATGCTTCGCCGAGTTCGCGCTACGTCTCGCTCAGCATCCGGAGCAAGACCAGAAACCGGATCGACGGTACTTCGAACACCTTGTTGCGAAGGCAATCCTATTTCGGCACACCGACAAGATCGTCGCCAAGACATTCCGGGAAAACTGCGTAGAGGGATACAAGGCGCAGGTCGTCGCCTACGCGGTGGCGCTGATAAGCAACCGTACCGGCCGACGCCTCGATCTTGACTTGATCTGGCGTACACAACAGGTACCGGAAAAGCTTCTCAGCGAAATACCGACCCTAGCCCGAATTCTCAGATCCTTCTTCAACAAGGCACCCGGCAACATCAGTGAATGGGCCAAGAAGCCAGAGTGCTGGGAGAAGGCCCGTGCCCTACCATGGAAGCTTAGCGATGTAGTTGTCGCCCAGCTCACCACGAAGGACCCGCCCCTGGGCGTCAATTCCGATATCAGGCCCGAAAGCCGATCCGGCTGAGCTGCCCGCGTGTTCAGTTGGCCAAGCGGGGAGCCTGCATCGTACGCCCCGAGCCGATACTTACTGTCTCCTGACCCATCGGTAACGGGTGATCGCCGGAACCGCAAAAGGCGGGACTTCTGGCTGCTCACACGGCACAGCGCTGGCGACAATTCCCCACCTCGGACAGCGACTGCCTCGTATTTCTTGACTGGGAGCAGCCTGCCATTGACCTGATCACTTGAGCGAAGGGTTCGCATCATTCGAGGTCGCGGAGCCAACCCAGGGGATTCAGCCAACATTTCCATCAGTAGGTGACGATGCAATATCCGAAATGGTCAGAAGAAGAGCTCATCCTTGTCTGCGATGCAATGATGCATCTTGACTGGAAACAGATTCGCGCAAGCAACCCGCTCGCAACCGAACTGTCGAATCTGCTGCGTCGCCGTGCGAGCCGAATACACGGCGACGTCGGCCCACAGTTTCGGAGCGTCGGGAGCATCTCACGGAAGTCGGAGGACATCCGGACGGCTTGCGACGATTACACCGGCACGAAGACTCGGGGAGGCAGGTTGGATGCCGAGATATGGCGCAGGTTTGTCGATTCACCGGAGAAGATGCATTGGCTGGCAGTCGAGATCTGGGAAAGGTATGCCTCAGCCGAGCAAATTCCGGCGCCCCAAAGCGCGCCGAACCGCCGTCTGGATACCGCCTTCCCTACACCGAACCTTCCGTGGGGAGGAAAGGTCGACAGTTCGCGGTGGTCGGAAATCGGCCTTGCCGGCGAACTGGCCCTCGTGAATCTTCTGGCAGCTGCTGCACCTGAGCTATCCGTAAACCATGTCGCTGCTACCTGCGACGGCCTCGGGTATGACATTGCGGTTTCCGGCAGAGCCCAAGGACACCTGGAGGTCAAGTCGACCACTCGGCAAACCGGCCTCACCCTCTATCTCAGCCGTAATGAGTACCACGCCCTGCACCGTGTCCCCGACTGGGAACTGGTCGCTGTGCGAATGAATTCGAACCATGAGCCGACAGCGGTCGCGACCGTGCCGAACGACTGGATATCCGATCAGGTTCCCGCCGACCGAGGTCCCTACGGGCGTTGGGAGTCCTGCCGTTTGATCGTTCCCCCGCATATACCGGTCCCGGGAATCTCGAGGCTCGGGATCGCGTCGAGCGCCGACACCGCGGGCAGGCTGCTGAGTGGCGCGAGCGAGTGGGTCGGTTGAAACTACGTGCATAACTGAATGCCTGCGGCAGTCCGTACATTAGAAGTTCCGGTCGACGCCGGTCAGAGGTTCAGGTACAGCCGTTCACAAGGGAGACGCTGGAGGTCGATCGGGCTCTCGGACAGGATTGCAGCTGTGTGGCTGCCGTAGCGCGCCGTCCACTCGTCTAGAAACAGTCGCGCGGCACTGGGGTGAGCTCGATATTCGAAGCGTAGACCGTGCAGAAAAACTGTGAGACAGACATCGACGCGATCGCGATCATCTCGACTGCCGGTCATCAGCGCACTTGGCTGAGGCCGGTAAGCAACCGTTCGAGGATTGCAAGGGATGGCATCGTTCCCGACTTGCCCCGTTCGGCGGGTGGAAACGCAATGCCACGTGCGGCGGCACGTTCGCGAGGGCTACGGGTGGCGGGGATGACCTTGCCCGCTTCGACCAAGCGTGCGAAGGCGGCCGCCTTGCGGGGACAGTCCAATGGGTTGCACGTCCGATGTGCCTGCATGGTGCTGTGCGCGTCGCTGATTCGCAGGCGGGTGCAGGGTTCGCCGTGCCAGATCTCCGGCAACCAGTGGGGAGCTTGTGACGTACTCCTGGCGCCTGAACCGGCCTTCATCCAAAGCTGTCCCGGGCACACCGTCATGAGGTCGCAGCTGTCGCAAACGCGACCGGGGTGATTTTCGAGATGAGAGAGGTCGGGGACGATCAAGGTCGCCGTGTTCGTAGCGCGGATGATGTCGAGGACATGGCCGATCGGATCCGGAATGGAGTCGGGGTCGATTCGCACGATATAGATCAGCGTGTGGCCCTGGCGCCGAGCCAGTAGCCGCATCGCTTCAGTGTGGTGAACCTGATTCGACGAGAGCTCCGTTCGGAGGTAGCCGATCGCGCGGGGTCGGTCGGGATGCATGCTTCCTGTCGAATGAGTCATATCTGCGGCGCCTCGGTTCGGTCGGATATGTGGAATACGTTCGGGCACTGTCTGTTCGACTCCGGCGTGGCGGAGCAGTGTTCATGACACACTTCGAACGGCCCGATGTCCCACCGAATCGGTGCCCCCGAACAAGGTTCTGCATAGAACCAGGAAGCCAACCGTGCGAGGTGGGAGGCTTTCGTCGCATCGGTGAATCCCGAATCCCCGAAACGGAGGATGAAATGCCCGAAGACCCCGGCGGTACCGGATCGACGCTGCCTCGGCGCCAACTCGGAAGGCACCTGCTGGAGTGGCGGACCCGTGCCGGTTACACGCAAGCCAAGGCCGCCCAGCTCTTGGAAATGGGGGCAACCAGCCTCGGTCGACTCGAGAAGGGAGAGAACTCACGCATCAAGACCCGAGATATCCAGGCCGCCTGCGACCTTTACGGGGTCCCGGAAGATCTGACCTCAGCCCTGGTGGGGCTCGCGAAACAGGCGAACGTGAAGAACTGGTGGCACCAGTACGGAGATCTGATCCCGAAGGACTTCGATGTCTACGTAGGCCTGGAAGCGGCTGCCACGAAAATCCTCTCTTATCAACCAGACTTGGTGCCCGGGCTGCTTCAGACCGCTGACTACGATCGCGCTTTGGCGCAGGAGCAGCGTCCAGATGACGATTCCGTACAACAGGACGGCCGTGTCCAACTCAAGATGCAGCGCCAGAGGATCATCACCCGCCGTACTCAGCCGGTCGCACTGGACGTGGTGGTCGGAGAGGCTGCACTTCGGAGGACAGCAGGAAGTCCTGGTGTAATGGCTATGCAACTTCGGCATCTGGCCGATATGTCCACCCGAGACAACGTCGATCTGGCCATTCTCCCCTTCACTGCGGGCTTCCCCGGAGGGCTTTCCATGCCTCCGTTCGTAGTCCTCCTCTTCGGTGAGTCGGCTCCCGGTGAACCAGTGGAGCCGCCGGTCGTTTTTCTGGAGGGGGTCGTCGGCAACATGTACATCGAGGATCGAGACGATGTAGCGAAGTTTCTCCGGACGTACGATCTCATCAGAGGTAGGGCGATTGCCGGGCTGGATAGCCGACAAGCGCTCAGAGAGTTGGCAAGGGAGCGGTAAAGGTGCGCACTGACCTATCGGATGCGAGCTGGTTTAAAAGCAGCTACAGCCAGCACGGCGGCGAGTGTGTGGAGGTCGCACACACCTCCGACGCGGTCGGTGTTCGAGATTCGAAGAACCTCAACGGTTCCGTGCTTGTTTTCGCGCCGAGCACGTGGGAGGCGTTCCTCCGGGCAGTCTCGGCCGCTGGTTGACCCGACGACCGGGGCCCAGACCGGTCTCCAGGAAAGGCCTCACGGGTTCGGGAGTTTCTCCACGATCCGCAGCGTGACCTCTTCGAGCGCGGCGGCATCGGTGCCGTGGACGGAGACCATCGGTTCCAAGCCGCCCGAGGATGAGTCGGAGTCGGAGTTCAGCTCCGGCCCGACTACCGCGTTGTATGTCCTTTGGCCGTCGCCGCCGTCGTAGAGGTAGACGGGGTCTCCGGCGACGGTGAACACGGCCTGCCTGGATACGAAGGAGAGGACCGGCTGATACTTGTATTCCACCAGGATCTCGTCACCGTGGAACGTGAAGCCGCAGGTCCACAGGGTTTGGTTCACGGCGAGGACGGCACCGTCCGTTGCCCTGGGCACAGCGCACGGGTCCTGGCCGGTGAGCGCGGTGACCACCGTGTCGGGTGAGGTGCCGGTAGCGGGTTCGGCGGCCCACTGGCGGAGTGCGGTGGGTAGCAGCTGTTCGATGATCGGGCACGGATCGGTGCCGGGCTGCGTATCGGCCTGTAGGAAGAAGTGCGCGGTCGATGGGTATCGGACCGTGGCCGAGCAGCTGCGGCTGGTGAGTTGTGCCGGATCGACGCCGGGCCGGGTATCGGCATCGGATACCGTCCACACCGTGGCGTCGCCGACCTTTTTCGTTGTGCCATAGGGCATTTCGGATTCGGGAGCGGGTTCCACGGCCACGCTCCATTTCACTGTGGTCTCTTCGGACGGTGTCGCGGCCGCCGTGGCCTCGCAGGCACCCGGACCCGATGTGCGCACCGAGAACTCACCCACCTGCGCCAGGTCCTCGGCCGGCAGCAGGGCGCAGACGTCGAGAGCGCGGGCCCGGGTCCGGACCTGCTGCGACTGGATATCGTCCTGCGGGACGGTCAGCCACAATGCGTCCGTTCCGGCAGTCGGCGATTGCGGTTCGGAGCTGCATCCGGCCGCGGCCATCAGGACGACGGCCAGTGCGGACCACCGCATGCCCCGCCGGGTCCGGCGGGGTAGTGAGAGCGACGACATGTTTCCCCCTGAACTCTGGGCAGCCGGATCAACACTGTGCTCGACGGGCACAGTCGGCGGCTGTCCCGACCCGGCGGCCCATCGGACTGCGGCGGGTCCCCCCGTGGCGGTCTCCGCGGAGGTTATCAGTGCCGGCAGCGGCCGGCTGGGGGCGATGTGGTCGGCCGATGCATCGGTGATCGAGATCGGGCGGGCGTCGGCCGGGCAGCCGGTAGAGTTCGGCTCGGTTCACAGACGGGGAGGTTCGATGCTCGAGGTTGCGCATCTGGTGCGCCGGTTCGGCGAGAAGACAGCGGTCGACGATGTGACTTTCGGTGTCGAGCCGGGGGTGCTCACCGGGTTCGTGGGGGGCAATGGCGCGGGTAAGACCACGACCATGCGGATGATCATGGGTGTGCTGGCCACGCACGGCGGCGAAGTGCGCTGGAATGGCCGGCCGGTCACCGTGGCCGATCGGCGCGGCTTCGGGTACATGCCCGAGGAGCGCGGGTTGTATCCGAAGCAGCCGGTGCAGGATCAGCTGGTGTATCTGGGTCGGCTGCGCGGACTTTCGGCCGCCGAGGGGCGGCGGCGGACCGCGGAACTACTCGAACGGTTCGGGCTCGGAGACCGGGCGAAGGACAAGCTGGAATCGCTGTCGCTCGGCAATCAGCAGCGGGTGCAGATCGCGGCGGCGGTGGTGGCTCAACCGGGCGCACTGATACTGGACGAGCCGTTCTCCGGACTGGATCCGGCGGCGGTCGATTCGATGGCGGAACTGCTGGCCGAATACGCCGCGCGGGGGGTGCCGGTGCTGTTCTCCTCACACCAGCTGGATCTGGTTGAGCGGCTGTGCGATCGGCTGGTGATCCTCGCGCAGGGCCGGGTGGTCGCCCAGGGTTCGGCGGCGCAACTGCGGGAGACCGGCGCGCTGCGGTATCGGCTGCGGGCGAGCGCCGACACCGGCTGGTTGAACGAGTTCACGGGGGTGAGTGTGATCGAGCGGGACGAGTCGGGGGTGCTGCTCGAGCTGACCGGCGCGACCACCGACCAGGTGCTCACCGAAGCGCTGGCGCGCGGGTCGGTGCGGGAATTCGCCGAGGTGCGGCCGTCGGTCGCCGAGATCTTCCGGGAGGTGACGGCATGACCGGGACGACTGCGGGCCGGGCACGGCCGGGCGGCCGGGCGGACGCCGCCCAGCGGGGCGTGTGGCGGATCGTCACGGAACGGGAGGTCATGGTCAAGCTGCGTGACCGCAACTTCCTGATCTCGACGGTCGTCACCATCGTGGCCATCGTCGCATCGCTGGCCATCAGCGGTTTCCTCAGCGGGCGCACCGAAACGATCGAGATCGCCGTGACCGGGCCGGACGCGGGCCGGGTGGTGCAGGCGGCCGACGCCCTCGCCGATACGGCCGGCGGTGATGTCACCTTCACCGGCCGTCCGGTGGCCGACCTCGCCGCCGTCGAACAGCAGGTGCGTGACGGGGAGGTCGACGCGGGCCTGGTCGCGGAACCCGGCGGCTGGTGGCTCCTCGGCAAGGATTCCGAGAACGAGGACGTCGCCACCTACGTGACCACCGCCGCGCAGCAGCTCGCGCTGCAGCGCAATGCCGAGGCCGCGGGCACCTCACTCGACGAGCTCGGTCGTGGCGGTGGGGTGCATTACGACGTGCTCGACGAATCCGCGGTCGACCCCGGCTTCGCCCGCATCATGACGGTGGTCTTCGCGTTCCTGTTCTATGTCGCCTCGCTGCTGTTCGGCATGTCCATCGCGCAGAGTGTGATCGAGGAGAAGCAGAACCGGATCGTCGAGATCCTGGCCAGCGCGATTCCCCTGCGGCAGCTGCTGATCGGCAAGATCGCCGGGAACACTCTGATGGCGTTCGGGCAGCTGGTGCTGTTCGCGGGTGCGGGTCTGGCCGGGTTGGCGGTGCTGGGTAATACCGATCGCATCGCCGGGATCGCCGGTGCGGCAGGATGGTTCATCGTGTTCTTCGTCGTCGGGTTCCTGGCCCTGGCCAGCCTGTGGGCCGTCGCCGGTTCCCTGGCGACCCGCAACGAAGACCTGCAGTCGACGTCCACCCCGCTGAGCATGGTGATCATGCTCGTCCTGTTCCTCGGCATATTCGCCACCGGTACCGCGCAAACCGTGACGTCCTACATCCCGATCGTCTCCATCGTCACCATGCCGGCCCGCCTCGCCGCGGGCACGGCCGCGGTATGGGAGCCGTTCGTCTCCCTCGCCGTCATGGCCGCGGCGGCCTACGCGATCGTGGTGGTCGCGGAACGGATCTACCGCCGCTCACTGATGCAGACGCAAGGGCGCCTGACCTACCGGCAGGCGCTCAGCGTCGAGGACTGACGGTTACGGGGCTACTTGTCGATGACCTGCGTCCCACCCGCCGCATTGTCATGCCACCCCTGCTTCGTCGGACTGGAACTGATCGTGAACGCGATCGCGATCGCCGCGATGAACCACAGCAACCCGCCCACCCACGGGATCAGGTTGAGCAGCATGTAGGCGTTGCGGACCGCGGTGTCCCTGAGGCTGGGTTTCGGGGCGCCGCCCGATCCGTTGACGTGCAGTCCGAGGAGCATCTTGCCGGGGGTCGCACCGGAGGACATCTCGAACACGACGAAGTACAGCCAGCCGAATCCGGCGCCGGGCAGCACCGAGACCCAGTCGGGCAGATCCCAGACCACTCCCAGGAGCCAGAAGAAGATACCGCCGATGATGCCGGCGATGATCCAGTCGACGAACCTGGCCACCGCGCGTTTACCGAGACCGGCGGGCCTCACACTGGCCGCCGCCGTCTGGCCGTAGGCCGGGTCGAATCCACCTGTGGTCATCACGCCTCCTAGCGAACGCTGTGCGGCTCATTTGCCGAGCAGGTGCTGATCACGGCATCTCGATCTTCGAGCATGGCACGCGGGCGAGGCGCGCGCAGGGGCCGAAACCGATTCGTATCCATCCTGAGCTGCATGTTCAACATGGATCCGCCGTACGGACCCGATTGGCGCCCTGGTTGTCGACCAGGAATCAGACTGTTTGCCACATGGTGACGGCGACGGCCGCGAGCCCGTCCAACCGGTCACGGGGGACGCCGTCGCGGGCCTGCTGGGCGATACCGCCGAGTACCGCCATCACGTAGCGGGCGAGACCGTCGGGGGTGGGGGCCGCGACGGGTGGGTCGTCGGCGCGGATCTTGGCGGCGACGAGTGCGATCTTCTGCTCGCGGACCTCGTGCACGACCTCGCGGACGCGGGGGTCGTCGGTGCCGGCGTCGCCGCTCACGATCAAGCAACCGGCGGGGAGGCCGCGACGGGTGTAGCGCTCGGGGGCCTCGGTGAAGAGGCGGGTGACGGCGCGGCGGGCGTCGGGCTCTTCGGTGAGGGCGGCTTCGATGAAACCGCCGTAGGCGCGGTCGTAGACGGTGACGGCCTCGGCGAACAGGCGCTGCTTGTCGCCGAACGCGTTGTAGAGGCTGGGTGCGGCGATACCGAGGGCCTCGGTCAGATCACGGACCGAGGTCGCCTCGTAGCCGCGCGTCCAGAACAGGCGGATCGCGCCGTCGAGCGCGGCATCACGGTCGAAGGAACGTGGCCGGCCTCGTGTCGTCGCTGCCATGAGCACATTTTATAGCGATCGTTCAAGAATGTGCTACCTTCCTTTCTGTAACGATCGATAAAGAAAGATGAGTCATGACAGCTCTGGCAGGCAGGACAGCATTGGTGACCGGCGCGGGGCGCGGAATCGGGGCGGCGATCGCGCTCCGGCTCGCGGCCGACGGAGCCCGGGTCGGGGTGCACTACGGGCGCAGTGCGGAGGCGGCGGAGAAGGTTGTCGCGCGAATCCACGAGGCGGGTGGGGAGGCGTTCGCGTTCGCCGTGCCGCTCGGTGCGGACGGCGATGCCGAGGCGCTGTGGGAGGCCTTCGACGCGCATGCCGAAGGCCTGGACATCCTGGTCAACAATGCGGGCATCCTCGGTGCGCCGGTTCCGTTCGCCGACCTCACCCGCGAGGCCTACGACGAGGTGTTCGCCGTCAACACCACCGCGCCGGTGTTCCTCGTGCAGCGGGGGCTCGGGCGGCTGCGTGACGGGGGCCGGATCGTCAACGTGTCCACCAGCCTCACCCATGGCCTGCGTCTCCCCGATCTGCTGTCGTACACGATGTCGAAGGCCGCTGTCGACGCCTTCACCGCCCTGATGGCCAAGGAACTCGCGCCGCGCGGGATCACGGTCAACGCGGTGGGTCCGGGCGGAGTCGACACCGATATGAACGCCGCGCGTCTGGCGACCGCGGAGGGACGGGCGCAGCTGGCGGCGCAGTCACCGTTCGACCGAGTGGCCCGCCCGGACGATATCGCCGATATCGTGGCCTTCCTCGCTTCCGGTGACGCCCGCTGGGTGACCGGGCAGTGGATCGACGCCAGCGGCGGGGCGCTGGTCTGATGCCCGCCGCCGTCTGGATCATCGGCTTCGCCATCTTCGCCCAGGGCACCAGTGAGCTGGTGCTCGCCGGGATCCTGCCGGAGCTCGCGGCCGATCTCTCGATCACCATTCCGCAGGCCGGGCTGCTCATCTCGGGTTTCGCGCTCGGCATGCTGGTCGGTGCGCCGGTACTGGCCGCGGCGACCCTGCGCGCGCCGCGGCGGCGCACGATGCTCGCGTTCCTCGCGGTGTTCGTGGCGGCTCACGCGGTGGGCGCGCTGACCGACGATTACGCGGTCCTGTTCGCGACCCGATTCGTCGCGGCCTTCGTGTACGCGGGGTTCTGGGCGGTTGGCGGGGCGACGGCGATCTCGCTGGTCGCGCCCGACCGGCGCGGGCGGGCGATGAGCATCGTGGCCGGTGGTCTCACCGTCGCCACGATTCTCGGACTGCCCGCCGGGACCTGGATCGGCCAGCACCTCGGCTGGCGCGGGACCTTCTGGGCCATCGTCGTGCTCACCACGCTCGCCGGGCTGGTCGTCGCGGCGCGGGTGCCGGACCTGACGCCGGACGACCCGCCCCGCGTCCGGACCGAGCTGCGAGGTATGGCGAACAGCAGGCTCTGGCTCTCCTATTCGCTGACCGCCGTGTCCACCGCGGCGCTGCTGGGCACCTTCTCCTACCTCGCCGCCATGCTCACCGAGACCACCGGACTGGCGCCGGGGTGGGTGCCGCTGGTGCTGCTGACCTATGGGGTGGGGGCACTGCTCGGCGTCGGTTTCGGCGGTTCGCTCGCCGACCGGTACCCGCTGGGGGTGCTCTTCTTCGGGTTCACCGGGCTGCTGGGGAGCTCGGTGCTGATCGCGGTGACCGCCACCCACCTGGTCCCGCTGGTTGTGGGGGTTTTCCTGCTGGGGCTGACCGGGTTCGGTACGAATCCGGCGCTGAACTCCCGCGTCGTCGGCATCGCCCCGGCGGCGCCGACGCTGGCGGTCGCGGGCAACACCTCGGCCTTCAATGTCGGTATCAGCGCCGGGCCGTGGCTCGCCGGTATCGCCCTGACCGCCGGTCTCGGCTACCCCGCCGTGCCCTGGATCGGCGCCGGCCTGGCAGCGGCCGCCCTCGCCCTGGTCGGTGTCGAGGTCGCCGCTGCGCGGGCCGGGCGGGATCGGGCGCGGTCACGCCTGCCGGGCCGCCAGGCTCTTCTTCGAACGGCGGACCGCCCACAGCATCACCAGCACGGCCAGTCCCGTCAGCGGGTAGCCCATGGCGATCCGGGCGAAGGCCAGCCAGCCGGTGTGGTCACCGTCGTAGAGCCACTGCTGCACCACGAACCGGGCCGCGAAGACGGCCACCAGGGTCAGGGTGGCGATATCGTAGGCGCGCAGCGACACCCGGTCCGCACGCCATGCGTTACCGGCACTGTTGAGCGCGTTCCAGACCAGCCCGACCAGCGGGCGGCGCACCACCACCGTGAATAGCACCAGCACCGCGCAGATCAGGCTCTGCCAGATGTTCAGCAGGAAGAAGTCCTTGGCCGAACCGGTCCAGTAGGCCACGCCCGCCGCCACGGCCACACCGAACAGGCCGGACACGGCGGGCTGGACCGGTTCCCGGCGCAGCAGCCGGAACACGGCGAGCGCGGCGGCGAAGGCGACGGCGCTCCAGACGCCCGCCGAAAGGCCCCCGACGGCATTGGCGATCACGAAGACCACCACCGGAAGCCCCGAGTAGATCACCCCGGAGGGGCCGCCCATCTGGTCGAGCATGGTCGGTTTCGGTTGTTGTTCAACGGTTTCCGCCGGAGTTTCGGTGTCCGCGTGGTGGTCGGTGGGTCGGCTGGTGTCGGTCATCATCGTGCGTCCTCCCGGGGCGCGGCGGGTCGGTCCCGCCACGCGCTTCCTGTCGTTCGCTGTCCTGATCCAGCAGACACTGTGCCGTTACGGCACAGTCAAGGGAACCGGATGAGCCGCAGCCCTTTTCGCGCCCCGCGATACGAATACACACGTTTCGACCTGCGCATTTCGGGATATTGCGAGGAGCCCGGCTATCCGCGCAGGTTGCGGTCGAACAGGGCCAGCAGTTCGCGATAGTGCCGTTCGGCGGAGTCGGCGTCGTAGGCGGCGGTATCGGCCTGGGTGTAACCGTGTCGCGCGCCGTCGTAGATCTCGGTGCGGTGGCGGATACCGGACACCTCGAGGGCCTTGTCGAACCGTTCGAACTGCTCCGGGGCCTTGCGTACGTCCTCCTCGGCGTGGGCGAAATAGAGTTCCGCCGTGAGGTTTCCGACGAGCAGGTGCGGGCTGTCCGGGTCGTCGGTGACCAGCGGTCCGCCGTGGAAACCGGCCACCGCCGCCACCCGGTCGGGGAAGCCCGCCGCGACCAGCACCGCCAGCCGCGCGCCCATGCAGTAGCCGGTGACCCCGACCTTGCCGTCGGCCACCAGCGGCGCCGTGGCCAGCCACTCCAGGTACGCGCCGGCGTCGGAACGCATAAGGTCCGGTGTCAGGGCGCGGATCATCGGAAAGACCTGCTCGAAGATCTCCGGACGCGCTGCCGGGTCGATATGGCCGGGCAGCTCGAGCACGGGTGCGGGGCCGTGCCGGTAGAAGGCATTGGGCAGCAGCACGGTGTAACCGTGCGCGGCGATCCGGTCGGCCATCGCCCGCAGGCTCGGCCGCAGCCCGAAACCGTCCTGGATCAGCAGCACGCCGGGGTGCGCGGCGCCGTCGCCGGGGTGGGCGAGGTAGGAGTCGGCGACACCGTCGGGGGTTCGGATATCGACCGAGCTACCCTGGACTTCCGTCATCGAGATCCTCCTGTGGTGCCGACTGTTCTCGAACATAGTTCCTATCGTGATTCGCCCGGGATACCGGGGGTACAGCGCCACCAGCGTGTAGTTCGTGTGTAACCGTCGCCGGACGAAGGAGCACCCATGGCCACCCTCCACTTCACCGAGACCACGACCGCGACGCCCGAACAGTTCGTCGCCGCACTCACCGACTTCGGGCCCGGGCGTGCGGAGCTGTTCGGCAACAGCACCGATGAATACCTCGAGGTGCACAACCGCGGCGCCACCGATGCCGACGTCACGGAAGGGTCACGCGGGATCTGGGAGCGCCTGCACTACGACTGGTCGGACCCGGGCCGGGTCGTCATGACCACCACCGATTCCAATCTGTGGGGTGGGCGCTCGGGCCACACCTACACCTTCGCACCCCGGCCTGACGGTAAGACCGATATCGACATCGTCGTGGTGCGTGAGGGCAAGAACCTCAAGGGCCGGGTGCTGGGCGCGGTGGTCGGCAGCGTCGGCCAGGGGGTCCTGAAGAACATGTTCCGGAAAACGGTCGACGCCGTGGAAGCCCGCAACCGCGGCACGAACCGGCCCTGAGAGGCCCCTCGGGCCCGGCATGGCCACGGGGAGAACCGGGGCCGCCCTGCTCATTGCAGGAGGGTGAGGATCACCGCCAGCACAACCGCGGCGATCGCCAGCGTCCCGCCGACCAGCCCCACGACCCGCACCACGGTGTTCGCGGTTCTGCCCTGGCGCTCCTGTGGGGTGAATCCCGCGGCACCCCGGTGATAGAGGGTGTAGGGGACGGCGTAGTGGAACAGAACCGGCCCGTTCGTGGTGTCGATATCCAGCGTCGCCTTGCCCACCCGCCAGAACGCGTACTGCGACCACAACTCGGCTCGATAACGGCCGGGCGGCAGCGAGAAATCGTTGCGGCCGGTGGTCAGCACATAGCGGTGCCCGGGAGCGAACTCGACCAGCGTCGGCAGGACGGCCGGACGGGCAGCGGCGCGTGTTTCGCTGAGCTCGACACCCACCGTCACCGACTCCGATTGCGGCAAAGGCTCATTCATCGAATCTGGATACTAAGGCCGAATCCGCGGACTGTCATGACAGTGGGTGCGCTGGATGGAACTCCGCGGCCCGCCGCCGGATCGAACGGGTGCTATGCCTTCCGGAGCGCCGGGGGATGCCAGCGGCCGTCCAGTACCTCCCGATGCGGGGCGTACAGGCGCATCGTCACCCCGAGCGGCCCCCGGGGAGCCGGTAGCCAGTTGGCTTCGCGGCCGGGGCCGGGATGGGTGTGCTGGAGATACAGGTCCAGTGAGCCGTCGGAATCGAAGGACAGCGGATCGCGGTCACCGATGGCGAAGCGATCCAGAGCGTTGGCGACCTGGAAACCCTGCTCGTCGTACATGGTCACCGACCAGAACGCCGCCACCGGCGGTAGTTCGTCCTTCTCGAAGTGCAGGACGTAGTCGTGTTCGCCGGTGACGGGGTCGCCGTCGGCGTCGGCGAGCAGCAACGGGTACACCGCGTCTTCGGGGGGATTGGCGCCGAGCCCGACCATCGTGACCAGTGCGCGTTTGAGGTAGAAGTTCCCGTACACGCCCATCGTCTCGGTATGCGTGGTCCAGCCGTTGGCCTTGCTACCCAGCGTGGCCACCGCGGTCTGCATGGCCTCGAAGGCGTCGGCGCGGCCGGATTCGATCTCGGCGCGCTGATCGGCGGTGAAGCGGTCGCGGTCGAAAGGCCGGCCCGCGACGATACCGAGCCGGACGAGGCGGGCGAGAATCGACTGGTCGGTGACGTGCGGCGGGATCGTGACGAGGAGGTCGGCCGCGTACGCGAAGTAGTCCAGCGCACTCATGTCGTGGACGAGGGTGAGCGGTTCGGTGGTGGTGTCGAAGCCGGGGTCCGGGGCGCGTCGGGCCGGTTGCCCGAGGGCGGTGACGGTGTAGCCGTCCTGGATCGCGTTGACCGCGGGGTAGTCGGCGGGCCCGTTGGTCTGGGTACGGCCGATCACCCAGACGTAGGGGGTCGGCGCCGGGATGACCGTGGCACCGCTGGGCAGCGGACCGGAATGGCCCGGGGCGGTGACCACGAAATCGGCGGCATCGGTCCCGGTAGTACGTTTGCCGGGGTTGGCGAAGACATCGGTCCACATATCCAGCATCGGCAGCATGTAGTAGCGGTCGCCGGTATCGGGGGCGTGTACGACGACCGGGCCCGCGGTCAGATCCAGCCAGGCCGACGAGTACAGCGTGTCGAAGTTGGGCCGCACCACCGCACGGAAATCCGCGGGCGGGAACTCGCGCATATGGTGGAACTCGTTCGGCGGGCCGAACAAGGGACGGACACCGGCCGGGGTGCCGGTCTGCTGGCGGCGGCTGATATCCATCGTGACCAGTGGATAGAAGTACAGGGTCGCCTCGTAGCTCAGCGTCCGCAGATCATCGGACAGGATGCTCACGGCCTCGCGCCTCCCACCGGTTCGGGCTTACCCCTGGGCCCGGGTTCCGCCGTTCCACGGACAGGCCCGCGGCTGACGGCGCAATCCTCCCGGAGACCCCTCCGGCTCCGCCTCACACGTTCCGGGTGAGGCGGAGCCGGCCGGTCGAGCTCGACCACGCGGGCCGGGCTCGGTCAGACGGTCACGCCGACGAGCTGCTGATAGTTCGTGTTCCGGGCGGCCAGCTCATGGTGCGGACCACTGTCGACGATCCGGCCGCCGTCCAGGTACACGACGGTCTCCGCTTCGCGAATCGTCGAGAGCCGATGGGCGACCACCAAAAGGGCGCATTCCTTGCGCACGATTCGAATGGTTTCGTTCAACGCCCGTTCCGTCCCGGCATCGAGCATCGCCGTGGGCTCGTCCAGCATCAGCAGTACGGGTCGACGGATCATGGCGCGAGCCAGAGCCACCCGCTGGCGTTCACCCCCTGACAGGAACACACCGTGCTCCCCCACCGGAGTCTCGAGACCACGGGGCAGTCGTGCGACGACATCCGTCAGCCCGGCGAGTTCGATCGCGCGCCGGAGATCGTCCTCGGCGATGCCGGGGTGGCGATAGGTCAGATTGTCTCGAAGGCTGCCGAACAGCAGCGGCGAATTCTGTTCGAGCAAACTGATCTCCGAACGCCACTCCCGGCGAGACCGGTCCGCATAGGAGCGGCCCGCCAGCAGAATATCGCCCTCGTCCGGATCGAGGAACCTGCTGATCAGCGAGAACAAGGTCGACTTGCCGGCACCCGAATGCCCGACCAGCGCGATATGACCGCACGCCGGAACCGAGAACGTGACGCCGCCGAGGATTTGTCTCTCGTCATAGGAGAAGCGCACATCGCGGAATTCGAGCGCCGGGTGAGCGTTTCCCATCGCGGGTTCGGCCGTAGCGCGGGCCGGTCCGCCGACCTGCGGATCGGCGGAAGGCGAGGTTTCGGTGACATCCTCGACCGGCAGTCCGAGTGTCGACTGGATCCGGCTCAGCGCACCCAGCGCCTGCTGGAGCCCGACGGACCCGTTGAACAGATCCCCGACCGGCATCAGCAAGTTCATCGCCAGCAGCATCATCGACACCAGGCTGCTCAGCTCCATCCGGCCGTCCGCGACCCGCACACCACCGACCAGCAGGGAGACGACGAAGGAACCGGTGACCGCCAGATGCATCGCCGGATTGCCCAATGCCTTCAACCGGGCGGCACGGACCCCGGCCGTATACGCCTCGCGCGCCAGCCGGGTCAGATGGGCGTGCTCACGCTCCTCGGCGTTGTTCACCTTCACCGTGCGCACCCCGGTGAGGGCACGCTCCACATCCGCGGAGAGCGCACCGACGCTCTCCTGCAAATCGGTCGAGGTTCTTTCGATCCTCGTCATCACCAACAGCATCGCGAACGCGGCGATACCCACAGTGGCGAAAACGATGCCGAACAGCAGCCAATCGATGTAGATCATGACCGCGACGGTGCCCACCAACGTCACCGATCCGGTCATGATCTGGACGAGGCTGCTTCCCACCGCATTTCGAATCACCGTCGGATCGACGGTGATTCGCGAGATCAGATCACCGATCCGGAGCGAGTCGAGAGTCGGGATACTCAATCTCAGCAGATGCCGGGACAGTCGGTTCCGCACAGCGAGCAGCACGGATTCGCCGGACCGCTCGAGCACGTACAGTCCGCAGGTATCGGTGACGGCGTGCAAGAG
>NZ_JBSFRU010000005.1:0-58249 GCF_053589395.1 Nocardia sp. NPDC003345 | reverse complement strand
GGAGTACCTGCGGGCCGGTATCGACGCGGGTATGGAGATCGACAAGTTCGCACCGCGGCTCTCGTTCTTCTGGGCCATCGGCATGAACTTCTTCATGGAGGTCGCCAAACTCCGGGCCGGCCGCCTCCTGTGGAGTGAACTGGTCGCGAAGTTCGATCCGAAGAACCCGAAATCGCTGTCGCTGCGGACCCATTCGCAGACCTCGGGCTGGTCGCTGACCGCGCAGGACGCCTACAACAACGTGGCGCGCACCTGCATCGAGGCGATGGCCGCGACCCAGGGCCACACCCAGTCGCTGCACACCAACGCTCTGGACGAAGCGCTCGCACTGCCGACCGACTTCTCCGCCCGTATCGCCCGTAACACCCAGCTGCTGATCCAGCAGGAGTCCAACACCACCCGGCCGGTCGATCCGTGGGGCGGATCGTATTACGTCGAATGGCTGACCCATCAGCTGGCCGACCGCGCCCGCGCCCATATCGCCGAGGTCGAGGCGCACGGCGGGATGGCGCAGGCCATCGGCGAGGGTATTCCCAAGCTGCGTATCGAGGAGGCCGCCGCCCGTACCCAGGCCCGTATCGATACCGGCCAGCAGCCGGTGATCGGCGTCAACAAGTACCAGGCGGTCGAGGATCACGAGGTCGAGGTCCTCAAGGTCGAGAACTCGCGGGTGCGTGCCGAGCAGATCGAGAAACTGCGGCAGCTGCGGGCCGACCGCGACCAGGACGCGGTGGACCGGACGCTGGCCGAATTGAGCCGGGCCGCCGCCTCGAACGCGGGCGGGATGGAGAACAACCTGCTCGCCCTGGCCATCGACGCCGCGCGCGCGAAGGCCACCGTCGGCGAGATCTCCGACGCCCTGGAGAAGGTCTACGGCCGCCATCAGGCCGAGATCCGTACCCTGTCCGGTGTGTATCGCGACGAGGCCGGCAAGGTCACCAACATCACCACCGCCGGGGATCTGGTGGAGGAGTTCGCCGAGGCCGAGGGGCGGCGTCCCCGCATCCTGGTCGCGAAGATGGGCCAGGACGGTCACGACCGCGGCCAGAAGGTGATCGCCACGGCCTTCGCCGATCTCGGTTTCGATGTGGATGTGGGCCCGCTGTTCCAGACCCCCGAAGAGGTGGCGCGGCAGGCGGCGGACAACGACGTGCACGTCGTCGGGGTGTCCTCGCTGGCCGCCGGTCACCTCACGCTGGTGCCCGCCCTG
Source organism: Nocardia sp. NPDC003345 (assembly GCF_053589395.1). Classification (NCBI taxonomy): domain Bacteria; kingdom Bacillati; phylum Actinomycetota; class Actinomycetes; order Mycobacteriales; family Nocardiaceae; genus Nocardia; species Nocardia sp. NPDC003345. The sequence continues at coordinate 57,039 of NZ_JBSFRU010000005.1, read as the reverse complement.
CGGCAGGCGCTGGCAGATGTCGGCCGGGCCGACATCATGGTCATCGTCGGCGGCGTGATCCCGCCCGGTGATTTCGACGAGCTGTACGAGGCCGGCGCCGCGGCGATCTTCCCGCCCGGCACCGTGATCGCGGATGCCGCGATCGACCTGCTGCGCAAGCTCGGTACCGCGCTCGGCCACGAACTCGGCTCCGGCGCGGGCGAATCGGAGGCGTAATCCCAGGGATGAGTGCGCGCACGATCGATGTCGACGCGCTCGCGCAGGCGGTCCGCTCCGGCGAGCGGGCCGCCTTGGCGCGGGCGATCACCCTGGTCGAGTCCACCCGGTCCGACCATCGCGAACAGGCCCAGCAACTGCTCCTGCGGCTGACGCCGGAAACCGGTGCGGCGCTGTCGAACCGGGTCGGGATCACCGGCGTGCCGGGGGTCGGCAAATCGACCTTCATCGATGCGCTGGGCATGCACCTGATCGGGCAGGGGCACCGGATCGCGGTGCTGGCGGTCGATCCGTCCTCGACCCGGACCGGCGGGTCGATCCTGGGTGACAAGACCCGGATGGCCCGGTTGTCGGTGCAGGACGACGCGTTCATCCGCCCGTCCCCGACCGCCGGCACCCTGGGCGGGGTGGCCAAGGCGACCCGCGAGACCATCGTGCTGCTGGAGGCGGCGGGCTACGACGTGATCCTGGTGGAGACCGTCGGCGTCGGTCAGTCCGAGGTGACGGTGGCGAACATGGTTGACGTGTTCTGCTTCCTGACCCTGGCCCGCACCGGCGACCAGCTGCAGGGGATCAAAAAGGGTGTCCTGGAGCTCGCCGATCTGGTCGCGGTGAACAAGGCCGACGGTAAACACGAGATCGAGGCCAAGGGCGCGGCCCGCGAACTCACCGGCGCATTGCGCCTCATCCATCCGCACGACGCCCTGTGGCGGCCACCGGTACTCACGATGAGTGGTCTGGAGGGTATCGGGCTGGAGAAGTTCTGGGAGACCGTCCTGGATCACCGCCGGGTGCTCACCGACGCGGGGGAGTTCGCCGAGAAACGCCGCCGCCAGCAGGTGGATTGGACCTGGACCATGGTGCACGACCAGTTGCTGCGCCGCCTCGCCGACAACCCGGAGGTGAAGGCCGTGCGTGGTGAGGTGGAACGTGCGGTCCGGGACGGAACGCTGACCGCGGCGCTGGCGGCCGAGAAGATCCTGGGCGCGTTCGACGGCTGATTGAAGTTTCCAGATTGGAAATATTTCCAATCTGGAAAATATGTGTACCCTGGTTCGTATGACAGATGCCGAACCCGGGCTGCGTGCGCGCAAGAAACGGGAGACCCGCCTGGCGCTGAGTCTGGCCACCATCCAGTTGTCGGTCGACCGCGGCTGGGACGCGGTGACCGTCGAGGACATCGCCGCCGCGGTCGGAGTATCGGATCGCACCTTCCGCAACTATTTCGGCAGCAAGGCCGAAGCGGTCGCCTCCCGGCACCTGGATCGGATGCACGAGATCGGTCGCGGGCTGGCCGGCCGGCCGGCCGGGGAACCGCTGTGGACCGCGATCACCGCCGCCGTGCTGGCGGGATACGCGCCGGGGCGCAGCGAATCGGAGACCGACCGCCCCGATGGGGACCGGTGGGCCGAGCGGATCGGGGAGATTCTGGCCGAGCCGGCGGTGCGCGGCGCGGTCATGGAGGCCGACGCCCTCGCGCAGCGCACCCTGGCCGCCGCGATCGCCGCGCGGATCGGCGCCGACCCCGAGCGGGATCTCTATCCGAAGCTGGTGGCCGCGGTGGTGGGCGCGGCCTGCGCGGTGGCCGTCGAGCATGCGCGCGGCGTCCGGTCGCCCGGGTCGATCGGCACGGTGCTGCGCGCCGCCCTGAACGAGGTGGCCGCCGGGCTACCCGAACCGGACGGGGGCAATTGAGATGCGCTACGACGTGATCATCGCCGGCGCCGGTCCGGTGGGGCTGCTGCTGGCCTGCGAACTCGGCCGGTCAGGAATCCGCCCGCTCGTCCTCGAACGCGATGCCGATGCCGAGACCGAGCCCAAGGCCAACGGCCTGGTGGGACAGGTGGTGCCGCTGATGGACAGGCGCGGCCTGTACGAGCGGTTCAGCGGAACCGCGGGTCCGCCGCGCCCGAACGACCGCTACTTCATGTTCGGCGGGTTGCCCTTGGATCTGAGCGTGCTCGACGACGGTCCGGTGTACACCCTGCCGATCCCGCAACAGGAGATGGTCGCCGTACTCGCCGGGCTGGCCGCCGAATCGGGTGCCGACATACGCCGCGGCTGCTCGATCGTCGGCGTCGAGACCGTATCCGGCGGAGTGGAGGTGACGGTCGGCGGCCCGCAGGGACCGGACCGGCTGCGCGCGGACTATCTGGTGGGGGCCGACGGCGCCCACAGCGTCGTCCGCAAACAGCGCGGGATCGATTTCCCGGGAATCGGCTACGACCGGACAACCGCCCGGACCGTGCACGCATCGATTCCGGCGGACCTGCTGGATCCCGATTCGGGCGCCCTGCGCGTTCCGGGTTTCGGGCCGGTCCTGCCCTTCCTGCCGCTGCGCACCGCACGGGGCGGTTTCACCTACGCGCCGTTCCCGGGCCGGCCCCCGATGCTCGCCACTGTCGAATGGGATGAGCCACCCACCGACGACCCGATGACCCTCGACGAAATGCGGACGAGCATCCTGCGGGTGCTCGGCGCGGAGATAACGCTGCGCCCGCCGGGCGGGCCCGGTCCGCACCTGCTGCGCCGGCTGCGCGGCGGGCACACCCGGGTCGCCGAACGTTTCCGCGACGGTCCGGTCTTCCTCGCCGGAGATGCCGCGCATGTCTACACCGGTGGCGGTGGGCCGGGCCTGAATGTGGGATTGACCGACGCGGTGGAACTGGCCTGGCGGCTGGCGGCGCAGATCCACGGGTGGGCCCCGCCCGGGTTGCTGGACAGCTACGACCGGGAGCGCCGTATGGCGGCGACCCGGACGGAACTGGCCGCTCGCGCCCAGTCGGCACTGCTCGCGCCGGGTGCGGATGTCACCGCCCTGCGCGCGGTATTCGGTGAGTTGCTCGCCGACCCATCCGCGGTGGCCCGCGTCGCGGCGCTTATCGCCGGAACCGATGTGCGGTACGACATGGGTATCGCCGATCCGCATCCGCTGGCCGGGTTCACCGCGCCCGATCTGATGTTGCACACCGGCGACGGCGCGGTGCGGCTGGCGGAGCTGATCCGCGAGAGCCGCACGTTGTTACTGGATCTCGGGGCCGGCGGGGCCTGGGCCGAGGCGCTCGGGGGCCTCCCGGGCCGGGTCGGCGTGGTACGGGCCCGCACCGGCGACACCGCGGCGGCCGCGCTGCTGGTGCGTCCGGACGGGCGGGTGGCGTGGGCCACCGACCGCGCCCCGGACCCGGACGGAATCGCCGCGTGCCGGCAGGCTCTGGCCCGCTGGGCCGGGGCCGTCCCGGTGCCGGACCGTGTGACGGCCGAAGGCGCGGGTCCGGAGTCCTAGTGCCGTCCGCGGTTTCAGGCGATCCCGAACTGCTCGGCGGCATTGTGGTAGCACACGCGGCGCAGCCAGTCCTCGCCCAGTCCCAGGCGTTCCAGGGCTTCGAAGGCATGCCGGTACGGGTATGGGATGTTCGGGAAATCGCTGCCGAACATGATCCGGTCACCGGCATCCACCAGGCGTCGGCGATCGGCGACCGGGAAGGGTATATCGGCCTCCGCGAAATCGGTGAACGCCATGGTCGTATCGAACGAGACACCGGCGAAACGGTCGGCCAGATCGAGGAATTCGGAATATTCGGGCATTCCCATATGGGCCACGATCAGCGGGAGCCGGGGATGGCGTGCCAATAGTTCGGCTACCGGCCCCGGGCCGGTGAAGCGCCCCGGCGCCGGACCCGAACCGCAGTGGATCACCGTCGGTACCCCGGCCTCGGCGAGCATGCCCCAGACCGGATCCAGCAGCGGATCGCGGGGATCGTAGGCGCCGACCTGGATATGCGCTTTGAACACCTGGGCGCCCCGCTCCAGCGCGGCACGGACATAACCGGCCGCCGCGGGTTCCGGGTAGAACGTCGCGGTATGGAGGCATTCGGGCACCTGGGCGGCGAACTCCGCTGTCCACTCGTTGAGCCAGGCCGCCATCTCGGCCCGGTGTGGATAGACCAGTGCGGTGAATCCGCGTACGCCGAAGCGGCGCAGTGTCTCCAGCCGTACGGATTCGTCGGCGCGATAGGTGATCGGCCAGGGGCGCCCGGTCAGCGGGCCGACGTCGTCGAAATAGGCCCAGACCTTCCGTAATACCCGGTGCGGCATGAAATGCGTATGGATGTCGACGAGCCCGGGGAGGCCGAGCCGCTGCCGGAACTCCGCCAGATAGGCCGCGTCGGCAGTGACCTCGGGCAGCGCGGAGGTAGTGGGCAACGAAGAACTCCTCTCGGGACGTGCGGGGGACGGCACCGGCTCACCCCCGTTCGGTGGTGGTTCCGGCGGGAAATCGGTCCCGCGCGAAGTCCCCGATCCGGCCGATCATCCGGTCGAAGAAGAGCGCGGGATCGGTGCCGACGACGATATCGGCGTTCGGCGGCCGCCCCCACATACCCGCCCAGTCTGCCACCGTGGTGGCCCGGGTGAGGGTGCCGGTCAGTTCGACATCGACCGTGGCCGGCCGGGTACGCGCGAGAGCGGGGTCCAGCGCCACCGCCGCGGCGAACGGGTCGTGCATATGGGCCAGATAGCCGAGGTCGTAGGCGCGGTGAAAATCGAAGTAGAAGCGCACGGCGTCGGTGACGTGCCGGACGACCGGATTGCTCGCCGTCGAGCGCGCCCCGGGCGGATCGGCGGGAGAGACGGTCTCGACGGGCCGGCTGCCGGCGCGTTCGGCCAGCCGGGCCAGATGCGAGGGCCGCATTTCGATGGTCTCGGTGATATCCAGGGCGCACACCAGCGGCCGGCGCTCCGGTGGTGCCGCGGCGAAGGCGTCGAAGACGATCTTCGCGGCCTCCGGGTCGACATGGACGTTCCACTCGTTGGTCGGGGTGGTGTTCCCGGGATGGTTGAACGCGCCGCCCATGATCACGAGCCGCCGCAGCAGTCGCGGCAGGTCGGGTTCCAGGCGCAGCGCGAGAGCGAGATTGGTGAGCGGTCCGGTGCACAGGCCGACGAGCTCACCCGGATACCGGCGGGCGAGTTCGGCCCATAAGCGATCCGCCGGGCGCGTGGAGATCCGCCGGGTCGGGGTGGGGAGTTCGGCGTACCCCACCCCGTGCGGACCGTGGGTGTCCTCGGTGGTGCGTAGCGGTATCTCGAGCGGATCGGCGGCGCCCAGCGCGACCTCGATCTCCGGCGCGCCGACCAGCTCGAGCCAGGCCAGGTTGTTGATCGCGACCTGTGCCGCGGGGACATTGCCCGCGGTGGCCGCGATTCCGGCGATATCGGCATCCGGACTGGCCAGCAGATAGAGCAGGGCCAGGGAATCGTCCACTCCGGTATCGACGTCCATGATGATCCGCTGCCGCACCCCGAGAGCCTATCGAGGTGGGCAGCGAGCCATGCCGCCGCGTCTCCCGTCCTCCCGGACGGCCCCCACGCGTCACGTGACGCGTGAGTGCCGCCGAATCGTGTGTGTCCGGTCAGTCGCGGGTGGGCCAATAGGTGTCGGTGGCGGGCCGGCGGTTCAGCGGGGCGGCTCCGCCGTTGACCTCGGTGAGCCCGAGGTGGAAGAGCATGCCGACAGTCACCAGGCTGACGCTGACGATCAGCGGCGTGAGCAGTTGCGCGGCCCCCGCGCCGGTCGGCGGTGTCGCGTGGTGGGTGCCGATATGCATGGCATACATACCCGTGTAGTGCATACCCGCGACGGCCACGCCCATGACCAGTGCGGCGCCGACGGTGGACAGGGCGCTGCGCACGTTGAGGGTGAACCAGAGCGCGGCGGTCGCGGCGAGTACCGCGATCACCATGGACAAGGCGACGGTGGGCCAGTCGTAGCCGATCTCGACATCGGTCTTCATGGCGTACATACCGGCGTAGTGCATGGCGCCGACGCCCAGCCCGGTGACCACGCCGCCGATCAGCAGGCCGCGGTTGCCCAGTGACCGCTGCTGCGCCAGGCACAGGCCGAGCCAGACGACCACCATGGCGATCACGGCGCTGATCAGGGTGATCGGGACGTCGTACCGGATGGCCGCGCCGTTGATACGGAAACCGAGCATCGCGACGAAATGCATGACCCAGATACCGGTGCCGCCGATGGCGACCGCGGCGGCGATGAGCCACCCGTCGAACGGGGAGCCGCTGCGTACCCGGCTCATGCACCGTAGCCCCAGCAACGATCCGGTGAACGACATGACGTAGGCCACCGCCGGGGTGAGCCACCCGTAGCTGAAGTGGTCTATCTCCACCAGTAAACCTCCTCGCTGGAGGAACCCCGGGGGCCGCAGTTGCGGAACGCGGGCATTCCAAAATGGCGAACCTGCAGGAAGTGAATTTAGAGGAGATGTGTCGTAAAAAACAAGGGCCGCGATATTGACATAGACGCAGATGTGACACTCACCCGCGGGCGATCGACCTACGGCGGGGCGAACGCGGGCAGGGCTCCACCGGGTAACGCGACGAACGGGTCCGGCTATCGATCGGCACCACGGTGCCCGACGCGTAAGAAAGCGTCGCTGGAATACAGCGGGACCGTACCCCGCCCGCAGAGCGGACGGAAGAGGACATCCACGTGCCCTGCTCCGCCGCCGCCCCGGGCCGGCGCGCTCGCGGCGCCGGACGGTCGCGGTCTTCCCGTTCGTACTGTGCGCCGCCCGCCGTCGGCGTAGGCTTCGGACAACTCGAAGGAGACCCATGCCTGGCACATCCGGCCGCAGCACCCCCGTCGAACACGATCTGCCCGAGGCCGAATCGGCCGAATTCGCCGAGATCCGCAATGCGGAACGTGCCGAGGCCGCGCGCCGCAGCGCCGTCGCCGCACGGATCGTGGCCGGACACGCCACCGACGCCGCCGACTGCCGCCACCTGCTGGCGATGCTGGGTCTCGACGCCGAGGCGGGCAAACTGGCCGGCGTGCAGACCTGATCCGTGGCCCCACCGGGGCCGTGACCGGCGGGCCCGGACGGTACACGGCCCGGCCACGGGCGCGACGTACCCTCGGGTCATGCCCGCAACGGCCCTCCCACCAGACCCTCACGCCCCGCTCGCCGACCGGATCGATGAGCTGGCCGAGTTGATCGGTGACCGGCGAACGGTCGTGCTCACCGGTGCGGGAATCAGCACCGACAGCGGTATCCCGGACTACCGGGGCCCGGACTCGCCTCCGCGTACCCCGATGACCTACCAGCAGTTCGTCGGCGATCCGGTGTTCCGGCAACGCTATTGGGCGCGTAACCATGTGGGCTGGCGGCATATGGACGCCGCCCGCCCCAACGCCGGACACCGGGCGCTGGCCGAGCTGGAGCGGCTCGGCACGGTCGCGGGGGTGATCACCCAGAACGTCGATCTGCTGCACACCAAGGCGGGCAGCCGCCGGGTGATCGATCTGCACGGCAGCTACGCCCAGGTGCGCTGCCTGTCCTGCGGCGCGCGCATCTCGCGGATGGCCCTCGCCGAACAGCTGGAACAGGTCAACCCCGGTTTCGCCGTGGCCTCGGTGACCGGGCTCGAGGTGGCGCCGGACGCGGACGCCGTGGTCGAGGACACCACCTCCTTCCGTATGGTCGACTGTCGTCGCTGCGGCGGTATGTGGAAGCCGGATATCGTCTACTTCGGCGAGAGCGTCCCACCGGACCGGCTCGCGGCCGCGGCGGCGCTGGTGGCGGAGGCCGAGGTGCTCCTGGTCGCGGGTTCGAGCCTGGCCGTCCTCTCGGGGCGCCGCTTCGTGCATCGCGTCGCCCGGGCCGGCGGCTGTGTCGTCATCGTCAACCGCGGTCCCACCCGCAGCGACGAATTCGCCGCGCGCAAACTGGACGCGAGCTGTTCGGCGGTACTGTCCGGTCTGGCGCGGCGCCGCCGCGACCGCCGCGCGTAGGCTCCGGTACATGCGCAGCACACTTCTCGCGGTGCACACCGGACACACCGAGGTGGTCCGCGATATCACTGCCGAATGCGCGGATTTCACCGCTGCCGTCGGCGGCGACGGACTCCTGCATATCTTCGTCCCGCACGCGACGGCCGGAGTCGCGGTACTGGAATTGGGCGCCTACAGCGACGACGATCTCTTGGCGGCGCTGCGCGATCTGCTGCCGGCCGACGACCGCTGGCGGCACGCGCACGGGTCGCGCGGCCACGGCCGCTCCCATGTGCTGCCCGCGCTCATCGCCCCGTACGCCACCGTGCCGGTCCTCGACGGAAAGCCGGCGCTGGGAACATGGCAGTCCATCGCCGTGGTGGATGTGAACGTCGACAACCCGGACCGGCAGGTGCGGCTGTCCTTTCTCGCCTCCGCCTGAGCGCCCGGCATCGCGGGTAACGTCGCGAGCATGAGCAGTCTCGGAGTCGCCATCATCGGGTACGGGCTCGCGGGCTCGGTCTTCCACGCGCCGCTGGTGGCCGCCGAGCCGCGAATGCGGGTGGCGGCGGTGGTGACCGGGTCGGCGGAGCGGGCCGGGCAGGCCCGCGGCGAACATCCGGGAGTGCGCGTCGTACCCGATGCCGACGCCCTGTTCGCGGATCTCTCGGGGATCGACGTGGTGGTCGTCGCGTCACCGAACCGCACCCATGCCGAACTGGCCCGGCGCGCCCTGGAAGCGGGAACCGCCGTGGTGGTCGACAAACCGTTCGCGGTCACCGCCGTCGAGGCCGAGGGTCTCATCCGGTGCGCGGAGACCGCGAAGCGGATCCTGACGGTATTCCACAACCGGCGCTGGGACGGCGATTTCCGGACGGTGCGCGCGCTCGTCGGCGACGGCGCGCTCGGGCGGGTGCGGCGTTTCGAATCGCGTTTCGAACGCTGGCGTCCGGTGCCCAAGTCCGGCTGGCGGGAGACCGGCACCGCCGCCGACGCGGCCGGTATCCTCTACGATCTCGGCAGCCATCTGGTGGATCAGGCGCTGCGCCTGTTCGGCCCGCCGACCTCGATCTACTGTGAGCTCGATACCCGGCGCCCCGGCGTGCGGACCGAGGACGACATGTTCCTCGCCCTCACGCACGGCGGCGGGGTTCGATCCCATCTGTGGGCCAGCGCGGTCGCGCCGCGGCTCGGGCCGCGGTTCCGGGTACTGGGCGATGAGGCGGGGTACGAAGTGTACGGGCTGGACCCGCAGGAGGCGGACCTGCGCGCGGGCCGCCGCCCGGGGGACGGAAAGCCGTGGGGCGCGGTGGTGCCCGGTGACTACGGGGTCCTGGGGGCGGACCCGGAGGGCAGGGCCCACCCGACGCTGCCGGGTGACTATCCGGCCTTCTACACCGCCTTGGCGGATGCGATCCTCGACGGCGCGCCGGTGCCGGTCGATCCCTACGATGCCCTCGCCGGTCTGCGGATTCTGGAGGCCGCCCGGGAATCGGCCGTTTCCGGCACCATCGTCCATCCCTGATCGGTCCGGATCGCAGCCGGTCCGCCGTTCACCGCCGGGGCCGGACCGGCCGGATCACTCAACTGAGGGCAGATTGCCGCAGTTTCCTCGGCCGGATACCGCCGAAGTGCGGGCACGGCCCGCCGCGGCGGGCCATGATGGAGACATGACCACCTCCACGTCCCCTTCCGGGGCCCTCGCCGCCCGGAATCTGCTGCGAACCTGCCCGCTGTGCGAGGCGGTCTGCGGCCTGGAGCTCACCCTGGACCCGCAGGACCGGGTGACCTCGGTGCGCGGGGACAAACAGGACCCGTTCAGTGCCGGGTTCCTCTGCCCGAAGGGCGCCAGCTTCGGCAGTCTCGACAACGATCCCGACCGGCTCACCGAACCCATGATCCGGGACCGCGCGACCGGCTCCTGGCGCACCGCCGGCTGGGACGAGGCCTTCGATCTGATCGCCGAACGTATCCCGGCGATCACCTCCGCGTACGGTAATCAATCGGCCGCGCTCTATCTGGGCAACCCGAACGCCCATACCGTGGCCGGTACCCTGTATGCCCCGGCGTTGATCCGGGCGCTCGGGACGAAGAACCTGTACTCGGCCAGCACCGCCGACCAGATGCCCAAACAGCTGGCCTGCGGGCTGCTGTTCGGCGACCCGCTGGCGGTGCCGGTGCCCGATCTCGATCGCACCGACCACCTGTTGATACTGGGCGCGAACCCGCTGGAATCCAACGGTTCGGTCTGCACCGCCCCGGATTTCCCCGGCCGCCTGCGGGCGCTGCGGGCCCGGGGCGGACGCCTGGTGGTGGTTGATCCGCGCCGTACCCGGACCGCGGCCCTTGCCGATGAACATCTGTTCGTGCGCCCGGGTTCGGATGCCTATCTGCTGTTCGGCATCGTGCATACGTTGTTCGACGAGGAACTCACCGCGGTGCAAGTCGAGGTCGAGGGACTCGACGAGGTCCGGTCCGCCGCCCGGCGGTTCACCCCCGAGGTCGTGGCCGGACGTACCGGGGTGCCCGCCGAGACGGTCCGCCGGCTGGCACGCGAACTCGCCGCGGCGCCGACGGCCGCGGTCTATGCCCGGATCGGTACCTGCACCGCCGAATTCGGCACTCTCACCCAGTGGCTGGTGGATGTGCTGAACGTACTCACCGGAAATCTCGACCGGCCGGGTGGCGTCATGTTCGCCACCGCCGCGGCCCGGGGGATCGTGCGCACCAAACCGTTCCGGCCGGGCCGGTGGCGCAGCCGGGTGCGGGACCTGCCCGAGGCCATGGGGGAACTGCCCGTCGCCACCCTGGTGGACGAGATCACCACGCCCGGCGACGGGCAGGTGCGGGCGCTGATCACGGTCGCGGGCAACCCGGTACTGTCCGCGCCCAGCGGCACCCGGCTGGACGAGGCGTTCGCGGGCCTGGACTTCATGGTCAGCGTGGACCGCTATCTGAACGAGACCACCCGGCACGCCGATGTCATCCTGCCGCCACCGCGCCCGGTGCAGTCCCCGCACTACGATTTCGCGCTGCTGCAGTTCGCGGTCCGCAACTACGCGCGGTATTCGCCCCCGCTGGTCCCCCTGGGTGACCGGCCGTCGGAGGCGGCGGTCTTCGTGCGGCTCGGCGCGGCGGTGAGCGGGCAACCGCACAATCCGACCGCGGATTTCGATCCGCTGGCCGCGTTCGACGAGTTCGTGCTGGCCGATACGCTGAACCGGGCCGGCCTGGCCGGACGCCGCCACGAGCTCCTCGGGCGCACCAGCACCGAGCAGCGGCTGGACCTCATGCTCCGGCTGGGACCGTACGGAGAGTGGAACGGCGGTGACCTGACTCTGCGCACCCTGCTGGACAATCCGCACGGAGTGGATCTGGGTCCGCTGCGGCCACGGCTGACCGAGGTGCTGCGCACCGCGTCCGGGAAGGTGGAACTCGCCCCGGCGCTGTTGCTTTCCGATACCGAGCGGTTGCGCGCCGGACTGGATACCGCCGCACCGGATCTGGTGCTCATCGGGCGGCGGCATCTGCGCTCGAACAACAGCTGGATGCACAATGTGGCGCGTCTGGTCAGCGGGACGAACCGATGCACCCTGCAGATCCATCCCGACGATATCGCCCGGCTGGGCCTGCGTGACCACGCGATCGTGAAATCCGCGGCGGGGGCGCTCACGGTGGCGCTGGAGCCCACCGACACGATCATGCCGGGGGTGGTGAGCCTGCCGCACGGCTGGGGGCATGCGGGGAGTACGCAGCAGGTCGCGTCCGAACATGCCGGGGTCAACGCCAATGCGCTGACCGATGATTCGGTGCTTGACGTGCCGTCCGGGAACGCGGTGTTCAACGGTGTCCCGGTCACACTGACGCCCGCCTGACACTCTGGGACGGTCGGCGGTGCCCGGCGTCGGTGACAGGTAGGGCACGGTCCCGGGACGATTGATCCGCCGGTTCGGGGCCGCGTCAACCGGATTGAGTTCGGGCAGTGGCCCTATCGATCGAATATCGGTCAATCTTCCCGATCGGCGCCGCGATGTTGATAGTCTGAGACACGAATCACTATCAGTGATACCGGATGCCGCCGATGTGTCTCCCCGGCGAAGCGGAGCGCAGCGCGAGGAGTTGTGATGGCCCAGGTCCGCGTTCCCACGACGGGGCGGCCGCCGGCGGCCGGGTCCGCGTGGTTCGCGGAGAGCGCTCGTACGCTGGGCCGGGTCGTGCGGCTCGGCGTCCGGGCCGGGGTCTCGATAGTCGCCGACAGTGCGCGCCTTCGCTTTCCGCTGCGCGAAGCGGTCGTCCAGGCATGGTTCTTCGTTTCGGTCTCGCTGCTGCCCGCGATTCTGATCTCGTTGCCGATGGGAGTGGTGATCGCGGTCCAGGTCGGCAGTATCACCGATAACGTCGGCGCCGCGTCCATGGCCGGAGCCGTCGGCGGGATGGGGGTGATGCAGCAGATCGCGCCCCTGGCCGCCGCGCTGCTGGTCGGCGGTGCGGGCGCCTCGGCGATCGCCTCGGATCTGGGGTCGCGCACCATCCGCGAAGAGATCGATGCCCTGCGCACCATGGGAATCGACCCCCTGCGCCGGCTGGTCGCACCACGGGTGGTGGCGATGACCGTGGTGGCGCCGATGCTCTCGGTGATCGTGATCCTGATGAGTATCGCGGCGAGTTTCCTGGTGGCAGCGCTCGTCCAGGGGGTCGCGCCGGGCTCGTACTGGTTGTCCTTCGGCAGTTTCGCCTCGGTACTGGACCTGGTGATCTGCCTGGTGAAGGCAGCCGTATTCGGCTACCTGGTGGCGGTGATCGCCTGTCAGCGCGGGCTCGAGGTCCACGGCGGGCCCAAGGGCGTCGCGGACGGCGTGAACGCGGCGGTCGTACTGGGTATTCTGGTCTGTCTCGCCGTGAATCTGGTACTCACCCAGATCGTGCTGCTGTTCGTGCCATTGAGGTTTCTCTGATGGCGGCGGGGATGGGCCGGACCACCGCGCCGACGCCGTACCGGCCCGCGGGGTTGCGCTGGACCCGGTATCCGGGACGCGCGTGGGCGCCGGTGGATTCGCTGGGACATCAGCTGCAGTTCACCTATCTGGTCTGCCGGGGCCTGGGGCACGCGCTGCGGCGCCATCGGCGGCAGGTGGTGCTGATCTTCACCGATCTGGCCTGGGGTGGCGGGCGTTCGGTCGTGGTGGGCGGCGGAGTCGCCCCGGTGATGGTGATCATGGGTGTGGTCGCCGGCGCGATGGTGGGACTGGTGGGTTTCAGCGCCCTGGACACTCTCGGCGTGGGTCCGCTGGCGGGTGCCATGTCGGCGCTGGCCAATCCGCGTGAACTGGCGCCCCTGGTGGCGGCGGTGGGTTTCGCCGCCCAGGCGGGCTGCCGGATGACCGCCGAGATCGGGGCCATGCGGATCTCCGAGGAGATCGACGCGCTCGAGGCGAGCGCCATCGACCCCGTGCCCTATGTGGTGTCCACCCGGCTGCTCGCCGCGGTGATCACCGTGATCCCGACCTATCTGATCGGCCTGGCGCTCGGTTTCCTCACCACCGACCTGACGGTGACTCTGGTGCACGGCGCCGGTTCCGGCGCCTACGGCCACTACTTCCAGATGTTCGTCACCCCGATCGATCTCGTCTTCTCACTGGTGAAGGTGGTGGTCTTCGTGGTGCTGACCACCTGCGTCCACGCCTATTTCGGGTTCTACGCCTACGGCGGGCCCGAGGGCGTGGGGGTGGCATCGGGCCGGGCCATCCGGGCGAGCCTGGTACTGATCGCACTCGGCGATATGGTCCTCACCGTTGCCATGTGGGGCTTCTCCGCGGATATCAGTTTCACGGGGTGAGCCGATGACCACAGCAGCACTGTCCCTCTCACCGCGCGGCCCGGGCCGCGCCGGACTGCGATGGCGCGGCCTGGCGGCGATCGTGGCCGTGGCCGTCCTGGTGACCGGCTGGGTCCAGCTGCGGCCCGAGCCCCGGGACCGGGTGGAGTTCACCCTGGTGACCACCGCGATCGGTGACGGGGTGGAGCCGGGTACCCCGGTGCGGATGCGCGGCCTGCCGATCGGTGAGATCACCCGGATCCAGACCGATACCCGGGGACACCGGCTCACGGTCCGCGTGGCCGCGCCGCGGCTGCCGGAACTGTCGACCGGTATGCGGGCACGGTTCGTCTCGGCCAATGTGTTCGGCTCCACCGCACTGGAATTCGTCCCCGCACCCGGCGCGCCGATCGCCGCCGGCGGGGTGCTCGATATCGGCGACGGGGCGGGCAACTACACCGTCACCGGCGTGATACGCGATTCCGGCCGGGCGGTGGCGGAAGTACTGACCGCCCGGCTGTCGGATTCGGTACGCGATTCCGCGGCACTGCTCGACGCCGGCACCGCGCTGGTCTCGGCCGCGGTGCTCGTGCTGCGGGTCTGGCAGCAGACGCCGCATCTGCCGGTCGCGCAACTGACGCCGAAACTGGCCGGGATGACGGAGGGATTCGCGGCGTTCGCACCGTCGAGTCTGGGTATCCTGCACGCCCTGTCCTCGGTGACCGCACTGGACGACGACGGCCGGACCAGGCAGGCCTCCGACACCATTTCCGAGGTCTCGAATCTGGTGTTCGCCTTCGCGGGCGAAATCGTCGGCGCGCTCGGTCCCACCGCCCAATTCGTGGATATGCTGCTGGATCTGGTGATCCCGATGAACCGGAGCATCCAGGGGGTCACTCCGGGACAGGTACAGCGCCTGATCGACGGGATGGGCGGGGCGCTGCACCGGCGCGACGGCGCCACCGTGCTCGATACCGAACTCCTGCTGGACCTGCCCGCGTTCCGCTTCCCGCTCCAACTGGCCCCGGCGGGTGCACCGTGACGACTCCCCGCGCCGCCGCCGTACGACTGCTGTTACTGCTGGTCGTCGTCGTGCTCATCGTGATCCTGGTGGTCCAGGCCATCCGGCGCCCCGTGGACGGGGAAACACTGACCTACCGCGCCGATTTCGGCGATGTGTTCGGGTTGCAGACCGATGCCGATGTCCGCCTGCGGGGCGTGCAGGTCGGCAAGGTGACCGGTATCGGGATCACCGCGCAATTCCGCGCCGAGGTCGGGTTCACCCTGCAGGAGCGCTACCGGCTGCGTGATACCGACCGGCTCGCGGTGAAGATGCAGAACCTGACCGGGCAGCGGTATCTCGAACTGGTCCGCGGCGCCGATACCGGAACCTACCTCGATCCGGGCGATCCGGTGACCGGCACGGTCGATTCGTTCGATATCACCGTGGTGTTCAACGGTCTGCGGCCACTACTGCGCGATGCCGACCCCGAGGTCTACAACCGGCTGGCCCGCAATCTGGTCGCGGTGATCGAGGGGGACGGCGACGATATCGCGCCGCTGCTCGCCGATATCGCGGAACTGTCCGGCTACGCGGCCGACCGCACCGCCGTGCTGTCCGCGATCGTGCACAATCTGCACACGCTGTCCGGGCAATTACGCGGCCGCTCGGGCAATCTCGAGAACATCCTGCGCGTCTTCCATTCGATCTTCATGCCGGTGGCCACCCGGATGGCGGAATTCCTGAGCCTGATGGAGAAGGGCTCCGTGGAGATGACGGAGGTAGTGCGGACCGCGGACGCCCTGTCGCGGTTGCTGCTCGGCGCTGTCGACAGCCAGGATCACCTCACCGAACGGATCCGTCAGGCCATACCGGACAGCGCCGCGGCCGTCCGGTCGCTGTCGGTACTGCCCGGCCTGCTCGAATCACTGAACGCGCTGATCCCGTCCACCGATCCGGCGCGGCAGTGCTCGGCGGGCGCGCTGCCCGTCCCCGTCGAGGCCGAGGTCCTGGTGGCCGGCCGTCCGGTGACCGTCTGCCGGACGGGGAGGTGAGGGGTATGTGGACCTCGGCCGGTAGTGCGGCGTGGCACGGTGGCGGTGAGTTCCCGGGCGCTCGCGCGCAACTCGTGTGGGCGCTGGTGAGCGTGGTGGCGGTCCTCATCGCCGCCACCACCCTGGGTGTGCTGTATCTGCGGCCACCCGGTCACACCACCTACCACGTACTGCTCGCCGAATCCGGCGGCGTGCGAGCGGGCGACGGTGTACGGATCGCCGGCGTGGCCGTCGGACGCGTGCTGGCGGTGGAACTGACCGCGGATGCCGTCGATGTCGAATTCACCGTGGCCACCGCGCACCGGATCGGCGACGAGACCTCGGTCGACGTCCGGATGCTGACCCCCGTCGGCGGTACCTACCTCGCCCTGCGGCCGTCGGGCGCCGGCCCACTGCGCGAGCCGATCCCGGCCGAGCGGGCCCGGCTGCCGTTCCTGGTCACCGATCTGATGCCCGCCGCCGGCGCGGTGGCCGCGCGGGTGGACACCACCGCTCTGCGCGCCGCCGTCGACGGCGCGGGCCGGGCGCTGGCGGACGCCCCCGGCGCGGTACGTGATGCGGTGACCGGCCTGGGCACGGTGGTCGACGCCATGGCCGAGCAGAAACAGCAGATCGAGGATCTGCTCGTCCTGTCCGACGAATACCTGGCGGCGGTCCGTGACAACCAGAGCCTGGCCACCGAGGTGATCCGGGCCTATGCCATCCTGGGCCCGCAGATCGTCGCCGCGCGCAGCAAGGTGGAGATCTTCGCCGACAAGGTCACCGCGGTCGTGGGGCTGCTGTTCGATTTCCTCAGTGGGCCCTACGCCGAACGGGTGGAACCACTGCTGCCGCCACTGGAGCAGACCCGCGACACCAGCAGGCAACTGCTGGCCGATGTCGACGCCGTTCTCGGTGCTCTCACCACGACCGTGACGAAACTGTCCGAGCTGGCCGGCCCCGAGGGGCGCGCCCTGGTGGACCAGAGCGGACTCACCGTCGCGCCGCGCCCGGTATGCGTCCCGGTCCCGGGAGCGGGGTGCTGATGATGCGGAAGACGCTGCGCTGGTGGATGATCGCGGGTACCGCGGCCGCCGTGGCCGCGGTAGCGGTGCTCGCGCCGGTGGTGACGGCGAGCCGGCAGCACCGGGTTCCGGTGTGCGCGGTATTCGATACCACCTTCGGTCTCTACACCGACGCGCCCGTGACCGTCCGCGGGATCGAGGTCGGCGCCGTGCGGTCGATCGAGCCGCGGCCCGGGGATGTGCTCGTGCGGATGACCGTGGACCGCAGCCTGCCGGCCGATGTCCGGGCTGCCGTCGTCGACGCGTCGCTGCTGACCGACCGGCGGGTCGAACTGGTCGGCGTATCGGCGAGCGGCCCGCGGCTGGCCGCCGGTACATGCATCACCGCCACCGCGACACCGGTCGGGGTATCGGAATCCCTGCGGTCCTTCGGCGCCGTGCTGGAGGAGCTGACCCGGCCCGCCGCCGACGGCGCGCTGCCGGTGCGCGACCTGCTCGCCGGCGCCGACCGCGAACTGTCCGGGCTCGCTCCCGAGGTGCGGCGCCAACTGCGTGACGTCGCCGATCTGCTGGCCACCCCGGACACCTTCGTCGCGCAGCTGGGCCGCGTGATCGACCACAGCGCGGAACTGAGCCGCTTCGTGAGCGCCGAATGGGCCGAGATCACCACGGCCCTGACCACCTTCGGCCCCGGGCTGGCGCTGCTGGAGCAGACGCTGGTCATCGTGAAGCTGCTGGTGGGCAAACTCGCGGCCGCGCTGGGCCCGATGGACCGCCTGTTCAACCAGCACTTCCCCTACCTGATGGAGGTGCTGGAGTCCTCGATTCCGCTGGTGACCATGGCGCGTATCCGGGCCACCGACTCGCAGGAGATATTCGCGAAGATCCCGGGAGTGGTCACCATGCTGCGCTCGATGGCCGGTACCGGGTCCGGTGCGGTGGGGATCGACTACCGCGCGCCCGCGGCGGAGGTCCCCGCGCTCGATCCGGTGGCGCTGTGTGCCCGGGTGAATACCGTCGCGCCCGGTGAGTGCGCGGCGGTCGCGGCGCATACCGCCCGGCTGCCGTTGCCGTTGCTGGTGCTCGAGGCCGCGGGAGGCCCGCGATGACCGCCGGACTCCGGCTGCTGGTGGCCCTGCTACTGCCGGCCGCCCTGCTGGCGGGGTGTGGATTCGATCCCGGCGACCATGCCCTGCCGGGCACCGGGGTCGGCGGACCGACCTACCGGTTGCTGCTGGCCTTCGATTCGGTACTCAGCCTGCCGGCGGGTGCGCAGGTGCGCAGCGAGGGCGCCCGGGTGGGGGTGCTCACCGGTGTGGAGTTGCGTCCGGAGGCGGCGGTCGCGGAGATCGAGGTGGGGGAGTCGGTGCGGCTCCCGGTGGGCACCCGCGCCGAACTCCGGCGCACCACGGTGCTCGGCGATGTGCATATCGCGCTGGTCCCACCACCGGACGCAGCGCCGGATGCGGTCCTGCGCGACGGCGACACCATCCCGCTCCCGGATACCGATACCGGTCCGCAACCGGAGGAGATGCTGGCCCGGATAGCGATTTTCGTCAACGGCGGCAGTGTCACCCGCCTGCAGGACGCGATCGCCCGGCTCGATACCGTGCTGCCCGAACCGGCCGAGACCCGGGAGATGACGGCGGCACTCGGCGCCGATCTGGCCGGTGCGGCCGCCACCACCGGGGAGATCGACCGAATTCTGCTGGCCACCCGCCAGATGTCGGATGAACTCGACCGGATGCGCGCGGAAGTGGGTTTCGTCTTCTCCGAGACCGCCCGGCAGCGGCTGGACCGGGTGCCGGAGTTCATGACCGCGGTGCTGAACGTGGTGATCGACGTGGAAACCCTGACCACCGGCCTGGACTGGTTGATTCCCCGGCTGCCGCATCTCAATACGCAACTGGAACAGCTCGCGGTGCTGTTACGCGAACCCTCCCCGGATCCGTCCGAACTGCGTGGAAACGCCGGCCGCGTGCTGTCCCTCGCGCAGACCGAACTGGTGCCGTTCCTGCGCGATCCGCGCATCGATCTGCGCACGGTCACAGTGGCCGGTAACGAGGGACCGGCGGTGGACGCCCTGGTCGTCCTCGGCATGATCGGAGCACTGCCGTGACCCGTATTCCCGCCTGGCTCTCCGGTGTCATCCTGTCCGTGGTCCTGATATCGGGCAGCGGCTACCTGGTGGTCGGGGTACTGAGCATGGATCCATTCGAGGACCGCAGGTCACTGGTGCTCGACACCGCGGCGACCGGCGGTCTGCGCGCCGGGTCCGAGGTGGTGTATCGCGGGGTGGATATCGGCCACGTCGACGCCGTCGAAGCGGTGCCCGGAGGCGTCCGGATCACACTGTCCTATGACGGCGACTACCGCGTCCCGCGGGACAGCGCGATGCGAGTGGAGAACCTGTCGGCACTCGGCGAACCGGTGTTCGCCTTCTTGCCCACCGGTGCGGGGGAGCCGTTCGGTGACGCTGCCTACCTCGCGAACGCCGAGGTCGAGGTGCCGCTGTCGGTTCCGGAACTGATGCGCACGAGCGCGGCACTGCTGGATCAGGCCGATCCGGCCGTCCTGGCCCGGCTGGTACAGGGCTACGCCGATACCGTCGCCGGTGCCGGTGCACTGGCACCTTCGATCGGCCGCGCCGCCGACCTGCTCGCGGCCACGCTGCTGCGGTACCGGCCCGAGATCGCCGAGACCCTGGTGAACCTGCACCGGATCATGCCGGAGACGGACTGGGTGGGCCCCACCCTGCTCGCCGCGCCCCCGCAGCTGGACGCCTTCGGCGACACGCTGGGTGTGTCCTACGAGTACCTGTTCGAGGGGTCGGCCCTGCTGCGGGGCAAGGAGATCATGGGCTCCTGGCGCGAGGAGGAGGACCGCCTCGTCGATTTCCTCCGCCGCCTCTCTCCGGAACTGGGTGCTCTCGGGGTGGCATTGCGCCCGGTCTCCTCGGCGGTGGGCCCGCTGCTGGGCGAGGTCGATACGGCCACCCTGCTCGACTACGCGCTCGGTGCGCTCCCCGGCGACCGTCTCCGTGTCGAATTGTCCCCGCCCGGCCCGACCCCCGCGGCACCGGGAGAGAGGTAGCGCTATGCCCCCACCGACGACACCTCGTACCGAGGGCGAGCCCGTCACCGGACCCGAATCGGCTGGGACGGCGGCCGCGGCGGATCCCGCCGACCGGTCCGTGGCCCGACCGGAAGGCCCGCGGACCATCGCGATCCGGTTGCCGCGGCTGCGCCGTCCCACTGTCCCGGTCCTGGTGGCCGTGCTCGCGGTAACGCTGGCGGTGGTGTGCGCGGGACTGTGGCGGTTCGACGGCTCCCGCGGGGAACTGGCCGATCTGCGGTCCCAGCTGGCGACCGACCGGCATGCCGAGGAAGTCGCGGGTGACTACGCCCTGCGGGTGTCCCGGGTCGATTTCGGCGACCTCGAGGCCTGGCGCGGGGCTCTGCGCACCGGGGTCGGTGCCGAACTGGCGCCGCGGCTCTCGGCCGCCGTGGATGTGGTCGGCCCCTGGCTGACCCAGATGGAATACCGCGCCACCGGCACACTGCTGGCCGCGAAGGTCACCGCCCGAGAGGGCGATTCGTACACGGTGGCGGCGTTCGTGGAGATGCGGTCGACCAGCCGTCAGACCCCCACCGGGGTCACCGCGACCGCCGCCTACACCGTGACCCTGAACCGCGCCGCCGACTGGACCATCACCGATGTCGGCGGTTCGGGGCTCGCCCCGGCCGGTGCTCCCGAACCGGGCACCGCCGGACCGCCGGACACCCCGGCGCCGCCCCGCTGATACCGAACACCCGAGGAGAACACGATGACGACAGCCCCAGAAACCCCGCCCCGTATCGCCGCGTCCGCCCATCTCGGCGCGGAGGAACCGCTGGAACTCGTTCCGCTGGATTCGCTCACCGCCGAGATGGTCGGGCACTGGACCTATCTCATGATGGAGGGCGCGGCCTTCGCCATGCAGGGCCTGCATCCGGTGATCCGGGAGGTCACCGACCGCTATTCCGTCGCCAAGACCGATCCGGGCGGCCGGGCGGTCCGCTCGGTGGATTCGGTGCTGCGCTGGACCTACGGCGGGCTCGAGGCCATCCAGGACGGCCGCCGGCTGCGGTCGCTGCACGCGCCGCTGAAGATGAGGAGCACCGAGGGCAAGCAGATCAGCGCCCTCAACCCGGGCGCCTACCAGTGGGTGATCGCCACCGCCTACGTCACCACCGCCAAGGCCGGGCCGCTGCTGATGGGCCGGGAGTTCCGCGACGACGAACTCGAGGAACTGCTGCGCGACAACATCCGCCTGGCCCGGATCCTGCAGGTGCCGATGAAGGGATATCCGCGCACCCGGGCCGAATTCGACGAGTACTACGAACATATCGTCACCGAGGTGCTGACGGCCGACGACGAGGTGCGCGAACAGTACCGTCAGCTGCGGACCGGCGATCTGGAACAGTTCCGGGCCATGGGCTTCCCGGCCGGGGCGATCGCTCGCCGGCTCGCCAAGCCGATGCTGCGGTTCAACTATCTGTCCATCGTCGGGCTGCTCGACCCGCGCTTACGCGATTTGATCGGGGTGGAGTGGACCGCGGCCGATCAGCGCAGCCTGGAACGTGCGTACGCGGTGATCCGGGCGGCCTACCGGGTACTGCCCGACCGGCTCACCTATTTCCCGATCGCCTACCACGCGCGCAAGCACCATCAGCAGATCCAGAAGATGAAGAACCGGGAGCTGAAATCCGCCGCCTATACGGTCCGCCCGCGCCAGGACACCCCGCGCGATCCGATCACGGTCATCCCCGGCTGATCGCGCGCTCAGGTGCCGCCCGGATGCGGATAGAGCAGCGGCGCGAGGTAGCGCCGGGCGAATTCGCGTGCCGCGTCGGCGTCGCCGAGCGGTAGGACGCCGCGCGGATTGGCGATGAACGAGATGGTGAGCCGGACGAACAGTTCGGCCACCACCTCGGGATCGAAACTGCCGAGTTCGCCGCGCTCCTGCCAGTAGGACAGGAACCGGGCCACCAGATCGCGGCCCTGGGCGACGGCGTCGTCACCGGTGAGGAAAGCGGTGAGCTGACCGGCCCCGCCCGAGGCCCGCAGGCTCCGGGTGAGTAGCCGGGGCGCGGTGGCCTCGCCGACGAACGCGGCGAACATATCCGCGAGCGCGCCCACCGGTCCGGCGGAGCGGTGCATGGCGTCGGCGACGATCGTCGAGACCCGTTGCGATTCGGCCATCAGCGCGTAGCGCACGATGGCGGATTTGGTGCCGAAACGCCGGTACACGGTGGCCACGCCGACTCCCGCGACCTCGGCGATGCGCACCATGGTGGTGTCCTCGAAGCCGTGGTCGGCGAAGCATTCCCGGGCCGCGTCCACGATACCGCGTGATTTCGGGTCCAACTGCTGCAGTTCGGCCCACGGTGCAGCGGCTGTTTCCATTCGTCCGAGCCTACCGGCTCACCCGCGCGCCGCGGACCCATGCCGATACCGCCCGCCCGGACAGCGGACCGTGGTGCCCCGGGTCACTCCGGTGATAGAATGAAGGGGTTCGAACTATCATTCTCACTGTCTGAGGTGACGAGATGGCGATCAACGCAACGGTGCGCACCGCCGAACAGTCCGCCGACCCCCGGATCCGGCCCGAGGTCATGCGTGAATTCCGCAAACATTCCGGAAGTGTGCTGGCGGGTGTGTTCGCCGGTGCCGCGTTCGACCAGGTAGCGCTGGTGCCGGTGGCGGCCGCGGTCGACCGCACCGGCCGGTTCGCCGCCAATTTCGCCGATCGCGGAGTGCGCAGCGGAGCCTCGGCGATGATCGCGCTCTGGGGTGACTCCGACGATCGCCGCGCCGAGGCGGACTGGCTGAAGCTACGGCACCGCGATGTACGCGGTACCGGGGCGGGACAGTTCGACGACGTCAAATACAGTGCCCTGAACCCGGTCATGTGGAAATGGATCGCGGTCAGCGGCATCTTCGTCGTCCTCAATACCTTCACCTACTGCACCGGTACCGAATTGAGTCCGGAAGAGGAAGAGGCCGGCTACCTGATGCTGCGGGAGGCGTTCGCGGATCTGGAATTGCCCAGCGCCGCAGGCAAACTCCCCGCCGATCTCGCCGAGGCGCGCGAGTACTACGACACCATGGCCACGCAGGAACTGGCATCGAACCCGTTCCTTGTGGAGAAGTTCGCCGGCCTCACCCGGCTGCCACTGCCCACCCTGGGCCTGCCGCCCCTGGCGCGGCGGGCGCTGAATCCGGTGTGGCTGGTGGTGCGTCCGGTGGTGGGGCATGTGATCCAGGTGTGCTCGTCCAAGGCGATGCATCCGGCAGTGCAGGAACTGACCGGTTTCGAACTCGTGCCCCGCCACGATCAGGAGTTCGCTGTCTATGTGCGCCTGCTGCAATGGGCCTGGCGCAATCTGCCCGACCGGGTACTGCTGCAACCACTGGCCTACAACCGATTCCAGTACGAGAAGATGGTCCGGGCGCTGCGCGGGTTCGGCCTGGAATCGTTCGCGGTCCCCGCGGACCGGTCCTGAGCGAGAGGTACGACCGGTGTCGCAACTCGAGAAGGAGCCGGCGGCCGACGCCGGGCTGCGTCCCTGGACCCCGGATTCGCTGAGCCGGCGCCGCGGCGTCGACTGGAAGACCGCGCTGGCGAGCCGGGCGGTGCTGCTGCTACAGGTCGCGCACCCGGTGGTCGGGGCAGGGGTGGCCGACCATTCGGAATTCCTGTCCGACAGGTGGTCCCGGATCCGCTCGACCGCGGCCTCGGCGCGCCGGTTCAGCGGGCTCGAGGGCCCACGCGCGGCGATCGACGAGGGCGAGCGGCTGCGCCGGGTGCACCGCGATATCCGGGGTGTCGACGCGCTCGGCCGCCGGTATCACGCGTTGAACGCCGACGCCTACCTGTGGGTGGCGGCCACCGGCTACTGGGCGAGCGCGGTCACGCGCCGGGTGCACGGGCAGGTGTTCGACGCCGTGACCGAGGACGCCCTCTACGCCGAGTGGACCGATCAGGCGCGGGTCCTGCGGATCCCGGACCGGGTGATCCCGGCCGACCGGGCCGCGTTCGGCACCTATTTCGACCACACCGTCGCCACGGTGCTGGAACGTAACAGCACCACCGACCTGCTGCTCGAACTGGACCGCCACCCGATGCCGCCCCACCCGGATTTCACGCTGCCCACCTGGGCGTGGAATCTTCCGGCCGTGCCGCTGGCGGCGCTGCTGCGGCTCACCACCGCCGGATATCTGCCGCCGATACTGCGTCCGCGGCTGGGTATCGAATGGTCACACGAGCGGGCGCACCGATTCGACCGCGTGGTCGCCGCGGTCGCACTGCTCGACCGGGTGCTTCCGGAACGGGCCCGGCACCCGATGGCGCGGCCCACCGCGGCGGAAAAGGCCGCCGGCTGTCCGCATTCGCAGGGCGATTCGTAACCGCTGCCACCGGCGCGACCGGGAGCCGGTCGCGCCGCACGATCCGGGAGCAGCCGCTGGTGCGGGCCGCGGCCTCCGGTCAGGACCGGGCGCGCAGGAAGCGCCCGGTCCGTACGGTACCCAGAGCCGGGGCGGCGGTGCCGCCGCCGAACACATAGCGGCCGCCGATGTACACGGCGGCGACCGCGGCATCGTTGCGGTTGACCATGCGCGGCAGGCCGCCGTACTGGGCCACCGGGCTCTCGGCGTAGCCGTCCAGGGCATCGTCGAGACCGGCCGGATCCACGATCACCACATCGGCGCGATCGCCCTCGCGCAGCCGGCCCGCCTCGATGCCGTACCAGTCGGCGAGCTCCCCGGTGAGCCGGTGTACCGCCCGCTCGAGCGGGATGACCGGTGCGCCCGCCCGCTCCGCCAGATACATCCGGCGCAGGAACCGGAGCCCGAAATTGTAGAAGGCCATATTCCGCAGATGCGCGCCCGCATCGGAGAATCCGAGCTGGATACCCGGGTGCGCGGCGAACCGGTCCAGTACCTCCGGCCGGTGGTTGGAGATGGTGGTGCGCCAGCGCAGTTTCGTCCCGTGTTCGAGCACCAGGTCGAGGAAGGCGTCCACCGGGTGCACCCCACCCCGGCCGACGCCGACCTCGCCGAAGGTCTTGCCGATCACGGTCTCGTCCGGGCAGTCGACGATCTCGGCGTCGAAGAAGTCGCGATGCCAGACCCGCATCCCGAACCGGGCGTCGTAATCCTTGCGGAACCGGCGCCGGTAGCCCTCGTCGGCGAGCAGGGCGTCGCGTTCGACCCGGTCGGCCAGATGCAGGGCGGCCGCGCCGGAACCGAATTCCTCGAAGATCACCAGATCGATACCGTCGGCGTACACCTCGAACGGCACCGGCAGATGCTGCCACCGGAAATCGGCGCCGAGCGCGTTCACCAGCCGGGCCAGATAATCGATGAGGAATACCGCGAACGGATTGGCCTTGATATCGGCCGCGGACAGCAGGGTGGTCTTCAACCGGCGCCGTCCTACGCCGAGACTGGCGAAGATCATCGCGCCGAGACTGCGCGGTGAGGTGATATCGGGACCACCCTGCAGAATCCGGCCCCGGCGGCGCAGGATGGCATTGAGCCGCCGTCTTTCGCGACCCTTGGCATAGGTCGACGGAAGCGTCCTGGACCGGCAGGTTTCGCCGTCTACCTTGTCGAACAGCAGTTGTTGCGCCGACATCCCGACGAAACCGGCGTCGAGTGCCTCGTGCAGGGCGGCCTCCATCGACGCGAGTTCCGCCCGGGTGGGCCGCACATCTTTGCGGGTGGCCCGGTCGAGCCCGAGGCGGGCGGTGCGGATATCGGAATGCCCCAGCATGGCCGCGATGTTCGGGCCCAGCGGCAGCCGCTCGAGCGCTGCGGCGTATTCGCGGGCGGAGGTCCAGGTGCGGGTGTCGGCCAGGGTGTCGATCACGTGGCCGCGCGGAATGGCCTCGACCCGGCCGAAGATATCGCCGGCCCCGGTCGGGTCGATATGCACCGTGGACAGCGAACACGAACCGAGCAGCACGGTGGTGATCCCGTGCCGCACCGATTCCGACAGCGACGGCGTCTTCAGCACTTCGATGTCGTAGTGGGTGTGGATATCGATCATCCCGGGCAGGACCCATTTGCCGTGGGCGTCGACGATATCCGGGCAGCCGGTCTCGTCGAGGGGCGCCTCCGAGACCGTCACGACCCGGTCGCCGCGGATACCGAGATTGCGGATCGCCGAGGGCGCACCGGTCCCGTCGAACCAGCGGCCGCCCCTGATGATCGTGTCGTAGCTCACACTCTCATTGCAACTGGTCGGATGACCGGAGTCAAGGGGAGGCCGCCGGGCGCAGCGCCGCCCGGCGGCCGGCGCTCAGTCGGTCCGGACCTCGGACCGGTCGTCGCTCCACAGGGTGTGGTACTTGCCCTCGGCGTCCACCCGCTCGTAGGTGTGCGCACCGAAGAAATCGCGCTGCGCCTGGGTGAGCGCGGCGGGCAGCCGGTCCGCGCGCAGCGCGTCGTAGTACGACAGCGAGGACGCGAACGCCGGAACCGGAATACCCAGCAGGGTCGCGGTGGCCACCACCCGGCGCCAGCTGTCGATCGCGGTCTCGATGGCGTCGCGGAAGTACGGGGCCAGAATCAGGCTGGGCAGGGCCGGATCGGTTTCGTAGGCCTCCTTGATCCGGTTGAGGAACCGGGCGCGGATGATGCAGCCGCCACGCCAGATGGTCGCCAGGTCACCCGGGGTGAGGTTCCAGCCGTATTCGGCGCTGCCCGCCGCGATCTGATCGAAGCCCTGCGCGTAGGCGACGACCTTGGAGGCGTACAGGGCCTGGCGGATGTCCTCGGTGAACTGCGCGATATCGGTGGGCTTGGCGGCGAGCGTACCGGAGGCGAGGCCCTCGGCCGCCGCGCGCTGCCCGCGCGAACCCGACAGCGCCCGGGCGAATACGGCCTCGGCGATGCCGGTGACCGGAACACCCAGGTCGAGTGCGGATTTGACCGTCCAGCGGCCGGTGCCCTTCTGCTCGGCGGCATCCACGATCACATCGACGAGCGGTTTCCCGGTTTTCGCGTCCACCTGGTTCAGAACCTCGGCGGTGATCTCCACGAGGTAGCTCTCCAGATCGCCGGAGTTCCACTGGGTGAAGATATCGGCGATCTGCTTGGGGTCGAGGTCCAGCGCGGCGCGGAACAGGTGGTAGGCCTCGCCGATGAGCTGCATATCGGCGTACTCGATACCGTTGTGCACCATCTTCACGAAATGACCGGACCCGTCGGGCCCGATATGGGTGCAGCACGGCGTACCGTCGACCTGCGCGGCGATCGACTCCAGCAGCGGGCCCAGCGATTCATAGGACTCCGCCGGTCCGCCGGGCATGATCGAGGGGCCGTTGAGCGCGCCCTCCTCGCCGCCGGAGATACCGGCGCCGACGAAGTTCAGGCCCCGGGCCCGCAGCGAGGCCTCGCGCCGGATGGTGTCGGTGTAGAGGGCGTTACCGCCGTCGATGATGATATCGCCGGGCTCCATGGCGCCCGCGAGTTCCTCGATGACCGCGTCGGTGGCATCACCGGCCTTCACCATGATGAGCACCCGCCGCGGTTTTTCCAGGGCGGCGACGAACTCCGCGACCGTTTCGGTGCGGACGAAATCACCGTCGCCGCCGTGCGCGGCGAGCAGCGCATCGGTTTTGGCGACGCTGCGGTTGTGCAGGGCCACGGTGTAGCCGTGCTTGGCGAAGTTACGGGCGATATTGCTGCCCATCACCGCCAGGCCGGTGACCCCGATCTGTGCACGCGCTGTGGAGGACGCCATGAACCAGCTCTTTCCTTCGGCAGTTCCAACGGGTTGCGGCGGTTCTCACCGGTGCCGCCGCGACGGTCGTGACGACCGCCGGCGAGCGCACCGACCACCTCTGCCCTTTCTACCGGGTGGCTCCGGCCCGGTGCGCGCAGACCCGCCGATAAGCCGCCCCCGCCCTGCCGGGGCCAGTGGTGCGCCACGGCGGGCACCGGGCACCCGTGGTGTCGCGGCGCCGCGACCGGGTCCATCGCCGCCGGTGTAGCGGGTGCGCTGCCGGAAACCCGGAAACAGACTCCGCCACTGAGGTTTACGGTGCCGCAGTGGGTACCCGGAGACTGTGCGGTACAAGTGTTTGCTCGCCTCGGCGAGCGCGGCGGTCGTCGCCGCGGCGTTTCTGTCCCTATCCCCCCAGGCCACGGCCGGACCCGGGCCGCGCGTGCAGGCGGAGCGGCCGCTGGACGGTCGCGCGATCCAGGTCGAGGTGTACTCCCCGGCGATGGACACCGTGATCACGAACCGGGTCATCCCGGCGGCCGGGGGTGGCCCGGCGCCCACCGTGTACCTGCTGACCGGTATCGGCGGCGGTACCGACGGTATCTCCTGGTGGGACAACACCGATGTCCGCCAGTTCTTCGCGGACAAGAACGTGAACGTGGTCATGCCGGTGGGCGGCGCCTACAGCATGTACACCGATTGGCAGGCCGACGATCCGGCGGTCGGACGGGCCCGCTGGCAGACCTATCTCACCCGGGAGCTGCCCGCGGTGGTGGACGCGCGGTTCGGCACCACCGGCCGCAACGCGGTGGCCGGGGTGTCGATGAGCGGCGGATCGGCGGTGGATCTGGCCATCCAGGACCCCGGCCGGTACCAGGCGGTCGCCTCCTTCAGCGGATGTCCCTGGGCCGCGGATCCGGCCGGGATCGCGATGGTGAGTGCCCAGGTGGTGCGCGGTGGCGCCAACCCGGCCAATATGTGGGGCCCGCCCGGCGCCGCGGGCTGGCAGGCCCACGACGCGTTCGCGCACGCGTCCCGGCTGGCCGGTAAGACCGTCTATCTGTCCGCCGCCTCCGGTGCTCCCGGTGCGATCGACCGGGGTTGGGGATTCCCGCCGGTGGAGGCCGTCGCCGATGCCTGTACCGCGGCGTTCGCCGCCCGGCTGGGGCAGCTGGGTATCGGCGCTGTGCACGTGGACCGGCCCGCCGGGGCGCATACCTGGGGGCAGTTCGAATACGACCTGCACGATTCCTGGCCCCACCTGGCCCGGGCCATCGGCGCCTGATCGCCGCCGACCGGCTCGGAATCCGGGCGGGTCGTCCGGTGGCCGTACGGTACGCGTCCCCGGCGATCGCGGCCGGATTCGGTGATCATGGAGTCATGAAGGAAGCGCGGTGCACTTGGTGCGCGGGGACCGAGCTGGAAGCCGGCTTCCTCGAGGATCGCGGGGAAGGCGCGGGCGGACACGTCCGCTGGGTACAGGGCGCCCTGGAACGAGGGATCTTCGGCGGCGCCAAACGATTCGGGCGGCCGCGCCGGGCCGTGGATGTCTACCGGTGCGTGCGGTGCGGCCACCTCGAGATGTTCACCCGGCGCGAATCGGAATGATCGCGTGGCGCGGGGCCCCCGCGGCGGAGACCGCACGAGAGCCGACCGCGGGATCGGTGTTCCTCGCGCGTCCATGGGAGGCGTCACAGGATCGTGGCCCGGCCATGGCGGGATCGGCCGGCGTGGGCGAGGATGGACAATCTGATCGAGAAGGCCGGGCCCGGGCGCGGCCGGGACGGGGATCGCGATGGACGCCGGAGCGCAGGGGACAGGCCGTGCTCGTCACCGGGGATACCGCCGATGACCGCGGGCTGGGATCGGTTCCGGCTGTTCAATATCGGTGATCTGCTGGTGCACCGGGGCCGCACCCTCATATCGCTCACCGTGATGGCGGTCTCGTCGGCTCTGCTGGTCGCGGTATTCGGTATCTCCGGTTCGGTGACCGGTTCGGTGGACAAACTGGTCGCCGGTCTCGGCGGGACGGCCGAGCTCGAGGTCAGCGGTATCACCGACGCCGGATTCGGCCAGGATCTGCTGGCACCGATCGCGGCGACACCCGGAGTGAAAACGGCAGTCCCGATGCTGCGCGCGCAGACCGCGGCGGACGAGAACAGGGCCCTGCTCATCGGCGCGGACGCGCGGATCGCCGAACTGGGCAGCTCGCTCACCGGATCGCTGGGCGATCAGGCGGCGAAGCTGCTGACGGTCCCCGGCGGCGTGCTCACCGGCGCGGCCATGGGCTACCGGGAGGGCGATACCTTTGCGCTGGGCGCTGGTACCGCGACCGTGGCGGGCATCCTCGACCCCGACGGCGCCGGGCAGCTCAACGGCGGGTATCTGATCGCCACCACCCTGGTCACCGCGCAGAAGCTCACCGGCCGGCCCGGACAGCTCGATTCCATCCAGGTCATCGCCGAACCCGGTACCGATACCGCCGCGCTGCGGGCGGCGCTGACCGATACCGTCGCCGGCCGCGCGGTCGTCGCCGATCCCGGCCTGCGTGCCGCGCAGGCCGGGGGCGCCGTGATGATCATCCGATATTCGACGTTGATGGCAGCCGCGGCCGCGCTCGTCGTCTCGGCGTTCCTCATCTACAACGCGATGGCCATGGCGATCGCCCAGCGCCGGCCCACCCTGTCGCTGCTGCGGGCCATCGGCGGGCGGCGGCTGCCGGTGATCCGCGACCTACTGGCCGAGGCGGTGCTGGTCGCCGCCCTGGGCGGACTGGTCGGCGCCGGGGTGGGCATCCTGATGGGCCGGATCGCGATCGACCGGCTACCGGCCGCGATCGTGCAGTCGGTGGAGGCCCGGACCGAATACCAGGTACCCGGATACGCGGTTCCGGTCGCGATCGGGCTGTGTGTCCTGGCCAGTGTGCTGGCTTCGGCGCTGGCGGCCCGCGCGGTGTACCGGGTGCAGCCGATCGAGGCGCTGGTGCCGGTGGGCGCGGCCGTCACCGATACCGTGCGTCCCGCGGTTCGCCGGGTGGCACTGGTGCTCGGTCTGGTCATGGTGGCGGCGTCGATCCAGCTGGCGCGGACGGATCTGGGCATATGGTCACTGGCCTCTATCTCGCTGTCGTTCGGGGCGGCGATCGTGCTCTGTTTCGCCGCCACCGACCCCATCGTCCGGGCGGCGGGAGCGATCGCGCGCTGGTTCGGTGGTCCGGGAGCGCTGGGCGCGACCACGCTCGAGCGGGCGCCGCGCCGGGTGTGGGCGACCGCGATGACGGTACTGATCGGGGTGGCGGCGGTGGTGTCCACGGGCAGCGCCACCCGCAATGTCGTCGATTCGGCGGGACGGAGTTTCGAGAATCTGGCCGCGACGGATTTCTGGGTGACTCCGGGGTCGATGGCGCAATTTCCCACCGGGCCGCTGCTTCCCGACGGGCTCGAGGAGCGGCTGGAAAGCGTAGCGGGGGTGGAGTCGGTGAATCCGGCCCAGTTGGCGTTCGCGAGCGTGGGTGCCGGACGCGTGCTGCTGCAGGGCTTTCCGGCCTCCGCCGACAACACCCGCCTCAGTGCGGAGATCACACCGGAGGTCGGCCGCCTGCTGGTCACCGGCCAGGGGGTGGTCGTCTCCCGCGATGTCGCACGCTCGCTGGGCGTATCCGAGGGCGATCTGGTCACGCTGCCCACTCCGACCGGCCGGCATCAGGTGCGGGTACTGCAGGTGATCCCGTACTTCTCCGCGATCGCCGGCGTCATCATGATGGATCTCGACCGGATGCGCGGCTGGTATCAGCGGCCGGGGGAGACCACCCTCGCCGTGGATCTCGCCCCGGGCGCGGATCCGGAGACGGTGCGCGCGGCGCTGCGGGAGGTGGTGCCGCCGGATCTGTATATCGACTCCGGCCGGGAGGCCGTCGAGGCGACGGCGGGCAGTCTGCGGCAGGGCACCGCGCTGGCCACCAATATCCTGTGGATCGTGGTGCTGGTCGCCACCATCGCCCTGCTGAACACCCTCATGCTGTCGGTCCTGGATCGCCGCCGCGAGATCGGTGTGTTGCGGGCGATGGGCACCGGCCGGCGTTTCCTGCTGCGATCGGTGCTGGCCGAGGCGGCCGGGATCGGCCTGGTGGGTGCGCTGCTGGGTCTGCTGACCGGGGCGGCGGTGCAATATCTGTCGGCCGTCGCGATCGGGCACGCCCTGACCATCGATGTCGTGTACGAGGCGAGCCCGCTGCTGGTCGTCTACGGTGTCGTGGCATTGCTGCTGGCGCTTCTGGGTTCGATACCACCCGCGGTGCGGGCGTCGCGGATGCCGATCGTGGAGGCCCTGGCGGTCGACTGAGGGCGGTTACGGGCGTTCGCGGGCTGCCGCCCGGAAGATGGCGGTCAGTGCGGTCAGATAGCGGTCCACCGAATGGTGGGCGACGGGATTGTCCGGGTAGATCACGCTGATCGTCGTCTCGGCGGGCAGGCGGTTGATCCAGATCAGCGCCTCCTCACCGGCGGCGCGGTTGCCGTACAGCCCGCCGCGCGCGATATCGAAGAACTCGCTGCCCGCGAAATCGCGGGCGTCGACATAGGAGATCATCGGATTGGACCAATCCGGCGGCACCTCGATACCGCTGCCGGCCGGCGCCAATTCCAGCACGCGGTGAATGGTGGCCGATTTGAGCCGCATACCGTTCTCGTAGGCACGCTGGGCGCGGGCGACCATCCGCGCGAACGAGGCGCGCGTCCCGATCGGGAACGCCACCGGCACCAGCGCCACATACCAGCCGATCGAGGCCATCTCCTCGAAGGTGGAGCGGGTGTTGAGCGGGGTGATGCCGAAGTAGTAGTCGCTGCCGGCGAGTTCCCGCTCGGCGAGGGCGGCCGCGGCGAAGACCCCGCCGGCGAATTCGCCGCCGTGGTCGCGGCACAGTTTCTCGAACCGGGCCGCTTCGTCCTCATCGAATACGGCGACCGTCCGGTGGGTGCTGTCGTGGGCGCCGTCCCCGCCGATTCCCAGATCCAGCGGGAACGAGGGCAGTTCGCCGTCGTTGCCGCGGAGCAGCCGCAGCCAGTCCTGGACCGGTGGGGAGGCCGGGGTGAGCTGGGCGGAGGCGGCCCGCTCCCGGGCGCAGTAGTCGGAGTAGGCGGCGGGCGCCGGCAGCGGGGGAGTCCGGTCCCAGGCGTGCCCGGCGTAGAGGCAGGCCAGTTCGAAACACGAGATGTGCTGGCCCACACCGTCGGTGTGCAGATGGTCGATGGCCAGGCAGACGGTGGTGGTTTCGCCGTGCTCGATCGCCCAGAAGGTGAAGCAGTCCCAGCGCGGCGGGGGTGGAGTGCGGGCCTGGACGAGGTCACGGAGTTGTGCGGGACTGTCGATACGGCCGTGATCGACGGGTGCGAACTCGAGGTGTTCCGGTTCCAGCAGATGCCGGTGGAGCGCACCGTCGGGTGCGTGAGCGAACCAGCTGCGGAAGGTGTCGTGCCGGTGCAGGAATTCGTTGACCGCCCGGGTCATCGCGTCACGGTCCAGGACGGTGGGCACCTCCGCGGTGGCCAGGCACAGTCCCGAGAGGCGGTGCGCGTTTCCTGCGTTGCGGTGGACCCCGCGCAGATAGTGTTCCTGCTGATGTGAGGGTGGCGCGCTGTGGCGCGGCGCGGCCGCCGCGTATTCCCGGGACCGCGGCGTCGCCGCCCAGCAGACCACCTGCCCGGGGGCGGGGTTCCATTCGTCGATGAGTCCGAAATCGACCATCTCTCCTACCTCAGTTCACCGCCGGCGCGGCCGCCGGAACGGATCGGGCCGGCGCGTCGGCCGAGTCGGGCAGTGCCAGCGTCACCACGGCCAGGACCACGGCGACCACCGCGATCGCGGACAGCATCACGGTGCTGCCGCCGAGGGTGTGGGCGCGGAAGAACGCGGCGGACAACAGCGCGAGACCGACCCCGTTGCCGATCTGCTCGATGGTGGGCAGTACTCCGGAGGCCTCGGACATCTGTTCGTCGTCGAGCCCGGCCAGCATGATCGGTTGCAACGGCACCGCGAAAACACCCGCGCCGAACCCGCACAGCAGTACCGGGACCGCGCACAGCAGCATGTTCACCCGGCCATCGGTGATGTTCAGATACACGACCCCCGTCAGCACGCAGGCGGCGTAGAGCATCAGGCCGCCGGCGAGCACCCGGGTACCCCACCGCTTCACCAGGACCGGGGAGAGCAACGCGCCCGCACCGGCACCGAGCGCGAACGGCGTCATGGCGATCCCGGTGCGCAGCGGGGAGAACTGCAGCACATCCTGCAGGGTGATGGAGATGGCGAAGACGAACGCGGTGAACAGCCCGAAGAACCCGGTCACCACGATCGACCCGACAGCGAATCCGCGATCGGCGAACAGGTCCGGCCGTATCAGCGGGCCGGCGCCGCGCCTGCCGGCCCGGCGTTCGTGCCCGACGGTGAGTACACCCGCCACGAGCGACGCCGCGATGATCAGGCAGGGCAGCGGCCGCCAGCCGTGCAGATGGATTTCCGACAGACCGTAGAGGAGGCCGAACAGGGTCAGGGCCGAGAGCACCACACCGGCCGGGTCCATCGGCGCGCGCCGCGTGGGTACGGCCGGCCTGAGGTAGCGCCACGCCAGCGCGAACGCCACGACTCCCAGCGGCAGATTCATCAGGAATACGCTGTGCCAGCCGAGACCGGCGATATCGGCGGTGACCAGCCCGCCGCCCAGGATCGGGCCCAGCAGCCCGGCGAAACCGGAGGTGGCGCCGTACAGGGCGAACACCGTGGTGTGCAGGTTCCGGGGGAACAGGGCGGTGAGCACCGCGATGGTCTGGGCCGCCATACCCGCCCCCGCGACGCCCTGCACGATCCGCGCCGCCACGAGTTCGCCCGCGCCACCCGAGGTTCCGCACCATACCGAGGCGGCCGTGAACGCGACCACGGCGAACAAGAACATCCGGCGCCGTCCGATCCGCGCGCCCAGCCGCGCCGCGGGCAGCAGGGTGCAGGCGAACGCCAGCGAGTACCCCGAGACGATCAGCAGTTGCTGTGCCGAGGTGGCGCGCAGATCGCCGGTGATGGCCGGTAGCGCGGTGTTCACGATGGTCACGTCGATCATCTGCATGAACACCGACACCAGGCAGCCGGTGAACGCGAGCCAGGCGCCCGCGTCACCGGAGCGGGTGGCGGTATCGGTCACGAACGCGCCTCTTCGGGTACCCGGCCGTCGGCGGCGGCGTCATGGACCGCTGCGGCACTGTCGCTCCGGTCACCGGACGGCCCCGAAGCTGCCGCGTGTCCGCCGTTGCCGTTCGCCGGGGCCGGATCCGGCCCGTGCCCCGAACCGTTGGTGGTGGCAGCCACGGCCTCCGCGGTGGCCGGCAGCGCGGCGGCGAAACCACCCGCGGGGTCGGTGGACAGGATCAGCTCGGCGACCTTCGGGCCGGCCTGTTCCAGACTGAACGCCCGGCCCATCTGCAGCGACATGAGTTCGATGCCGAGCTGTTTGCTGACGCGGGAACCGAATTCGACCGCCATCAGCGAATCCAGGCCGAGCTCGGTCACCGGCGCGGTCAGATCGATGGTGTCGGGCTGCACTCCCATCACCACCGCCAGCTGGTCGGCGAGCATGCGGGCCATCGCCTGCCCGCGTTTGTTCTCCTCCAGCGCGGCGAGTTCGGCCTTGAGCGTGGCGAGCATGGAGTTGTCCTGGACCGAGGCCGCGACCAGTGCGGCCAGCCGCCCGGTGCGGGCCATCTGCGGGAAGGCCGCGGTGAGCTTCGACCAATCGGTGGGAATCACGGCCGCCCGGGTGACCCCCAGCCGCAACGCCTGTTCCAGGTAGGTGGTGCCGTCGGCCATATCGATCGCCCCGAACCCGGCCAGTTCCAGATATTTCGCGACCTTGTCGTCGGCGGCCATACCGCCGGACGCACCCGACATATGACCCCAGCCCACGCACAGCACCCGTTCACCGGCCCGCGACCACTCCTCGGCGAGGGCCTCCACCGCCAGATTGGCGGCCGTGTAGTTGTACTGGCCGAAGATCCCGAACATCGAACCGCCGGAGGAGTACAGCACGAACATATCGAGGTCGGCGCCGGCCGCGGTGACCGCGTCGTGCAGCACCCGCGCCCCGTGCACCTTGGATCGGTAGACCCGCGACAGCTGTCCGGCGTCCATATGCTCGACCCGGTTGTCGGCGACCGCGCCCGCCGCGTGGAATACTCCCCGCAGTGGGTATCGCGGATCGTGGGCTCGCGACACCACGGCCGTCACGGCCGCCACATCGGTGATATCGGCGCGTTCCTCGAGCACCGTGACCTCGGCGGCCCGCCAAGCCGCCAGCTGCTGCCGGGCGGCGGGGGTCGAGGCGCCGCTGCGGCCGATCAGCACCAGCCGCCGCGCTCCCTTGGACACCAGCCAGGTGCCGGTGGCCATCCCGAAACCGCCGAATCCCCCGGTGATGAGATATGTGCCGTCCGGATCGATCTCGAGCTCGGGCAACATCGGCCGCACCGGCGGCGCCTCGCCGGTCATCGACAGCGCGATGCGGCCGACCTTGCCGGAGCGGATGGTGTCGTCGAACGCCCGGGTCACCTCGTGGGTGCCGTACAGCTCGTAGGGCAGGGGGCGGTATTCGCCGGACCGGAACTTCGCCACCACCCGGCTCAGCAGATCGGCCAGTTGCAGCGGCCGGAACCGGCACATCCGATCGAGGTCCATCGAGAAATAGGACAGGTTCTTGTCGAAGTTGGCGAGTTCGAGCAGGCCGCCGGTGTAGATATCGGCCTTGCCGACCTCGACGATGCGCCCGAACTCGCGGATGGCCTTGAAGTTCTGGCGCAGCGCCTCCCCCGGCGCGGAACTCAGGATGACATCCACGCCCACGCCGTCGGTGAGCCCGAGCACCTCGTCGGCGAAATTCAGCGATCGCGACCCGAGGGCGTGATCGGCGCCGAGCGCGAGGATATGGGCCCGGCGCTCCGCGGTGCTCGCGGTGCCGATGATACGGGCGCCGCGGGCCTTGGCGACCTGGATCGCCGCGGACCCGACCCCGCCCGCGGCGCCGTGGATGAGCACGGTCTCACCGGGTTCCAGCCGCGCCAGGTCGAGCAGGGAGTACTCGGCGGTGCCGAAGGCGGTGGTGCTGGTGCAGACGGCGGGGTCGGTATCGGCGGGCAGCGGGATCACCGCACCGCGGTCTACGACGTGGTAGCGCCGCATCATGCCCTTGGCCGCCAGTGCGACCAGATCGCCCACCGCGATATCGGTGACGCCCGCGCCCAGCCGCGTGACCCGGCCGACGCCCTCCATACCCGGGCTGGTCCCGAAGAAGGTCTCGGCGAGTTCTCGTTCGCCGAGGATGCCCATCACCTTCAGCGGATCCTTGTAGTTGAGGCCGATGATCCGCATACCCACCTCGAGCTCGCCGGGCCCCGGGTCGCGGCGCGGGGTGCGCCGCCACGCCAGCGCGGACAGCAGCCTGGATTTCGGTATCTCGAGGGCGAAATCGGCCTCCGGATCGGTGAGCGGTTCCGCCGTGTCGAGAACATCGATCCGCTCCTGCAGGGGGGCGGTGATCCGCGGCAGCCACCGGGAGCCGTCGCGCAGCAGGACCTCGTCGGAGTTGTCGTAGCGGAAGGCGCCCGGGACGGCGAGTTCGGCACAGAGGTCGGCGACGGAGGTGCCGGGCCCGGTATCGACGAGGCGCCAGCGCAGGGCGGGCTGCTCGTTCAGTAGAACCCGTCGCGCACCGGCCAGTGCGGCGTGACGCGAGTCCGGGGCCTCGGAGCCGTCCGGCAGGGTGAAGGCGCGTTCGGTGACCAGGGTGAGATGGCAGGAGTCGCTCGCGGCCGCGGGCATCGGCGAATCGCCCGCGTCCGGTGCGACGAACAGGTGCGCGGCCACCGCGATGCGTTTGAGCGTCCACAGCGCGGACAGATCGTCCTCGACGCGGCCCGCGACGATCACGATATGAGTGCGGGTGGTGCCGGGATCGTCGGTGGCGGTGCGCAACAGGGCGGTCAGGTCGGTGTCGAGATGCGGATCGTCACCGCGGGTGAGCCGATAGTGCGCGCCGGGGACGGCATCGGCCAGCGCGCGGGCGCGGGCACTGTCGCCGAGGGCGAGCACGATCGTGGTGGCGGCCCCGGTATCGCCGAGGGCCTCCGGGTCGATCGGGCCGGCCGCTTCGATCGTCTCGGCGTAGTAGAAGTCGGCCATTCGTTGCAGCGGGCTGCCGCCCGGGGTGAGAGCGCCCAGCCGCACCCCGATCAGATGCAGGCAGAGGGTGCCGTCGGCGGCCAAGAGCCGCACATCGGCCAGCGGACCACCGGTCCGGCGCGCGACGACCGTCACCTCGTCGGGCAGCGCCCGGTACAGTCGCGCCGCCGAGACCCCGACCGGCACCATGGCGCCGTCGCCGAGCCCGTCCTGCGCGAACAGCATCGCCACCGTCTGCATGGCCGCGTCCACGACGGCGGGATGGGCGAGATGACCCGATCCGGCGGCGATACCGCCGTCGACGCGCGCCACCACGGCGTCGCGGCCGGCGCGTACGGCGGTCACCCGCCGGAACGCGGGCCCGTACTGCAGACCGCGCCCCGCCAGCGCGGCGTAGAACAGGTCGGGGTCGATCTCGATCGCCGCCTCCGGCTCCGGTACCGAGTCGGTGATGGTCTCGTAGGCGCCGGTGAGGACGCGCCCGGTGGAATGTACGGTCCACACCGTCCCGGTCGCACTGCGAGAGCGGATCTGGAACCGTCCACTGGCTTCTTCCAGAGCGAGTTCGAGAAACGGTACGTCCGGCTGCGCCATCACCAGTGGCGCGACGAACCGTACGTCCTCGAGCGCGACGCGGATATCGCCGGAGCGGGTGGCCGCGGCGCTGAGGGCCGCGTCGAGATAGGCCGCGCCGGGCATGATCCGCATCCCGCCCACCACATGATCCGGCAGCCAGGGCAGCAGTTCGGTCCCGACCTGCAGCATCCAGCCCGGCCGGCCTTCCATATCGGGATCACCCAGCATCGTGTACGTTTCGGCGCTGCCCAGCCGTAGCTGTTCGAACAGCGGCAGCGGATTGTGCAGGCGGATGTTCTGCCACGGATAACGCGGCAGCGGCAGATGTTCGGTGGCCGGGCGCCCGGCCGGGAAAAGGGCCTCGGTGTCCAGGACACCGGCCGCGTACACACCGGCGATGGTGCGACGCATGCTGTCACCGTCGGGTTCTTTGCGGTTCAGGGTCCCGACCGTGGCGCCGTTCTCCCCGGCGGCGAGCAGGATCTCGCGGATATTGCCGGACAGCACCGGATGCGGGCCGATCTCCACGAAAACCCGATGCCCGGCCGCGACCAGGCCCGCCACGGCGTCGGCGAAACGCACCGGCTGCCGCACGTTCGCGCACCAGTACTCGGCGTCCCAGCCGTCCTCGGCAGTCACGACCGCCTCCGCGGTAACGGTGGACACCAGGGGAATTCGCGGCGCGCGGGGGGTGAGCCCGGCCAGTACGGTCCGCAGCTCGTCCAGGACCGGGTCCATGAACCGGCTGTGATAGGGCACCTCGACCCGTAGCGCCCGGGCGAAGGCGCCGTCTTCGGTGAGCTTCTCGGCGATCTCTTCGAGCCGGTCCACATCGCCGGCGAGGGTGAGCGATCCGGGACTGTTGATCGCGGCGATATCGACCGCGTCGTGGTCGGTGAAATACTCCCGGACCTTGTCCGCACCGGTGCCGACGGCGAGCATACCGCCGCTGCCCGCCGTCGTGGCCTGCAATCGGGACCGGTGGTAGGCCACGGTGACAGCTTCGCGAAGGGTGAGCATGCCGGTGACATAGGCGGCGGAGACCTCGCCGACGCTGTGGCCCACGATCCGTGCCGGTGTGATGCCCTGGGCGGCGAGTTCGGCGACCAGACCCACCTGGACCAGGAAGTTGGCGGGCTGGGCGACCTCGGTCGCGGTGACCCGGGATCCATCCTCGGGATGGAGCAGTTCCTCGATGATCGACCATCCGGCGACGTCGCGGAACGCGTCGTCGACGGTCCGTGCCGTCGCGGCGAACGGCCCGCCGGCGGTGAGCAGATCCCGTGCCATACCCCACCATTGCGGTCCCATACCCGAGAACACGAATACGGGTTCGTCGGTACGCCGGGACACGGTGCGGACCGCGTCGCGGCCCTCGCCGCCCGCGTAGGCGCGCAAATCCGCGACCAGTGCTGCGCCTTCTCGCAGCGGGAATCCGGTGCGGAAGCCGTGATGGGCGAGCCGGGTCCACGCCGCCTCGGCCAGATGATCGGGGTCGGCGCCCGCCTCCAGCAGATCGGCGAACCGGCCGGCCATGGCGCGCACCGCCGGCGCGCTGCGGGCGGAGATCGGCAGGACTCCGAGGTGGTGCCGATCGCCGGGGCCCGCGGCAGCGGCAGCGGCAGCGGCGGCCGGCCGGAACTCCCGCAGGATCGTATGGGCGTTGGTGCCGCCGTAGCCGAATCCGTTGACCGCGATCGCCATCGGCTCCGCCTCGGCCGGTAGCGGTTGCGCCTCGAGCTGGATATGCAAGTTCAGGTCCGCGAACGGAATATCCGGATTGGGTTCGTCGAGCCAGCCCTGCGGTGGAATGGTCCGATGCCGCAGGGCGAGAGCGGATTTGATGACACTCGCGATCCCGGAGGCCGCTTCGGTATGACCGAGCGTCGCCTTGAGCGAGCCCACACCGAGCGTCCGCTCCCGGGCGCCGGCCGCGCCGTACACCGCACCCAGGGCCCGCAATTCGATCGGATCGCCCACCGGTGTCCCGGTGCCGTGGGCCTCGACATAGGTGATCTGTTCCGGGGCCAGCCCGGACCGCTCGCAGACGGTGCGGGCCAAGGCCTCCTGTGACGCCGCGTTCGGTACGGTGATGGCCGCGGTGCGACCGTCCTGATTAGACCCGGTGGCCTTCACGACGGCGTACACCCGGTCACCGTCGCGCAGGGCGTCGTCGAGCTTCTTGAGCACCACGACCCCGCCGCCTTCACCGCGGCCGTATCCGTCGCCGGCGGCGTCGAAGGATTTGCAGCGGCCGTCGGTGGCCAGGAAACCGCCCTTGCACATCATGACGAAGGTCTCCGGCTGCAACATGACGTTCACGCCACCGGCCAGGGCCATCGCGCAGTCGCCGTTCTCGATGGCCTGGCAGGCCAGATGGAAGGCGACCAGCGAGGACGAGCACGCGGTATCGACCGTGAGCGCGGGCCCGACCAGATCCAGTGCGTAGGCGATCCGGTTGGACAGCATGGTGTAGGAGGCGCTGGCCGCGGTATGCATATCCACATGGGCCAGGGCGGGTCCCACCACCCCCACCACCGATTGGTCCACCACGAAGCCGCCGATGTACACGCCGACGGACTCACCTGCGGCGCGACCGGCGGCGCCGGCGTCGTCGAGAGCTTCCCAGGCCACCTCGAGGAGCAGGCGTTGCTGGGGATCGAGGCCGGTCGCCTCCCGGGGCGAGATACCGAAGAAGTCGGGGTCGAATTCCCAGGGGTCACCGGTGAGGAACGCGCCGTGCCTGGTGTAACTGCGCCCGGGAGTGCGCTTCTCGGGATCGTAGTAGCGGCGGTAGTCCCAACGGTCCGGTGGGATCTCGACCACGGCATCGCGTTTGTCGATCACGAAGTCCCAGAAGGATTCCGGGGAATCGATTCCGCCGCCGAATCGGCAGCCGATACCGACGATGGCAATGTCCGACATCTGTATGTCCTCCCGAAGACGGGGTGAGCCGCGGTTTCCCGCCGAAAAGCTGGAGCAGAGCGTCGCCGCGAACGCCGCCGGAATAGCGCATGCGAAGAAATCCGGCCGAATTGCCAATGGGTCGCAAAATATCCGGTGCCGCTACGACATCGGTGCCGATGCTACCGAGCGGTAGTGGTGTACTGGAATCCGTTCCGGACAACCTTCCGTCACCGCACAAGCCGCGCCGGGATCGGTTGTGAACCAGCCCAGTGGCTTTGCGGCGCCGTCGAATTCGTGTTCAGCCGCCCAGTGCGGCGGCGAAGAGCGGCCAGGAATCGTGCAGATCCTGCTGCCAGTAACCCCAGGAATGGGTGCCGTCGGGGCGCAGCGCCACGGTGGCGGCGATACCCAATTCGCGAAGCCGGTCGCGCAATCGCAGGGCGCATCCCGCGGCGACGGCTTCGAGGACGCCGCCGACCAGGAGTTGATCGGCGAGCTTCCCCGGATTCCGCGCGATCCCCGGCCCGTGCAACGTGTCCAGCGCGCCGGGGGCGCCCGTGCCGGCCGAGAGGTAGACGGTGAGACCACGCAGATCCGCGCCCCGCACGAAGGGATCGTTACCGGCCCAGGCGGGGTCCTGGGGCGGGCCCCACATATTCCGGGGATCGCCACCGTTGCTGCGGACCACCAGTTCGACGATCGCGCGTCCCTGCGGATCGCTGGTGCGGACGCATCCGCTGTACGCGCCGAGGGCGCGATAGCGGCCGGGCGCCGCCAATGCCAGCTGGAACACCGAGGCCGCCGCCATCGAGACCCCGGCGAGGGCGTTCGCGCCGGTCCCGTGAAATGCCGTATCGATCAGCGGCGGTAACTCCGCGGTCAGGAACGTGGTCCAGCGCTGGCGCCCCAGTACCGGGTCGTCGGCACGCCAATCGGTGAAATAGCTGCCCGCACCGCCGATCGGGTTGACCACGGTGACCTGCTCGGCCGCGAAGAACTCCCGGAGATCGGTGCGGTCGAACCAGTTGCCGCCGTCTCCGCCGCCGGTGATCCCGTTGAGCAGATAGAGAACCGGCGCCGCGGTCGTGGCGTCCGCCGCGGGCAGCACCCGCACCGGAATGTCGCGGCGCATGGCCGGTGAGTACACCGCGAGCTCGGCCGCGCGCCCGCCGAGCGGCCGGATACCGGTGATCCGCGCCGGTCCCGCCGCGGATTCGCCGGCGACGGGTGCGGGGGTGGCGGGGTTCGCCGTGGCCGGCGCGGCCGGGCCGGGAACGAGAACGGCGACGGTGGCCGAGACGAGCAGGACGCGGACGGCGCGGCGCCTCCGGTGCGGTCGTGGCATCGCCGCACGCTAAACCCGCCACCTACCGCATCGGCGCGCTTCCGGCGATTTCTGTGACGCGGGCCAGCACGGGGGAGACCTCACTCCTCTCGACCCCAATACGCCCCGGTGGCCGGAGCGTATCCGGAGGCCGACGCCTCTATGGACAGATGACTGGACAGGTGTAACCATCGGTGGACGGCAGCCGCGCAGCGGCGGCTGCGGCGACCGACGAGAGGAACCAGCGCATGGACGTCCGCGCACACCGGTACGGGGCGATCACGATCGGTGGTGGCCGGCGATGAGCGCGATGCGGCCGTGCGAGCGGGTGGGTCTCGAATTCATCGAGAACGCGCCGTTGAAGTTCAGCAACAGCGTGGACCTGGCGATCACCCCGGAGCAACTGTTCGAGGTACTGGCCGACGCGCAATCCTGGCCGCACTGGGCCTCGGTCATCACCAAGGTCACCTGGACCACCCCGGAGCCCCGCGGTGTCGGCACCACACGGGTGGTGGATATGCGCGGCGGCCTGGTCGGCGACGAGGAATTCCTGGCCTGGGAGCCCTATACCCGGATGGCGTTCCGGTTCAACAGCTGCACCACCGGCGCGGTGGCCGCGTTCGCCGAGGACTACCGGATCGTGCCCACTCCGGAAGGCTGCCGGCTGACCTGGACCCTGGCCCAGCGGCTGGCCGGTCCGGCGCGATACACCTCCTGGCTCGCGGGACCGTTCATGAATATGGCGTTCCGCCGCTTCCTCACGAACCTGCGCCGCTACACCGATCAGCGATTCGCGACCGCGCAACAGCAGTAGGCCCCCGGGTGCCCGGGCCGGACGCCGTCCGCCCCGGGCACCCGGGAAGAGCTCAACCCATCAACAGAGAGCCGGCCAGCCACGCGGCCAGCACCAGGCCCACCCCGATCAAGGCGCCGGGATACAGCGCGCGCCCGCTACGCGCGGCGTTGACCGAGACCCCGGCTCCGAGCAGGAACCCGAGACTGCCGCCCAGCACGATGATCCAGTTCCCGACGCTGGGGTCGGTACTGCAGCCGGCACGCCCCTCACAGACTCCCATCGCCAGCAGGAACCACGGTGAGAGGACGACCGAGACGATCGCCAGCGTGGCCAGCAGGAACCAGAGCAGGCCGGTGATCACCAGATCCCGCTCGCGTGGGGCGGGAACGGGCCCGCC
This sequence comes from Nocardia sp. NPDC003345, assembly GCF_053589395.1. NCBI lineage: Bacteria > Bacillati > Actinomycetota > Actinomycetes > Mycobacteriales > Nocardiaceae > Nocardia > Nocardia sp. NPDC003345. The sequence continues at coordinate 13,171 of NZ_JBSFRU010000005.1, read as the reverse complement.
CCGCCCGTAGGCGTCGTCCGGTATGGGCGAGATCGGATAGTCGGTGGAGATCTGATTCGGGAACATATGCCTCGCGATCGCTCGAACCTGTACAGCCGCCGGATGGTTCCGGTCAACCCTGCCTGTGCCGCAACCGATCCGGTATCGCGCGACACTACACTGCGGACAGTCCTGCGGCACCGGTTGCGGGCGGCGGTGGGCGACCACCGCGGCGACGAGCGAGCAGAGGAGACACGATGCGTGTTCTGTACACGGCCGAAGCGTTGTCCACCGGCGACGGCCGCAACGGCCGCACCCGGACCACCGACGGCCGGATCGACCTGCAACTGGCGATGCCGAAGGAGATGGGCGGCAGCGGCGACGGCGCCAACCCGGAACAGTTGTTCGCCGCCGGGTACGCGGCGTGCTTCCATTCCGCGTTGCGCCTGGTCGGTTCGGAGGCGAAGGCGAATACCGACGATTCCGCGGTGGGCGCGAAGGTCGGTCTCGGCGCCGGCGCCGGCGGGGCGTTCGGTTTGACCGTGGTACTCGAGGTATCGCTGCCGAACGTGCCTCTCGAGGAAGCCCGCAAACTGGCGGACCGCGCGCACGAGGTCTGCCCCTACAGCAACGCCACCCGCGGCAATATCGATGTCGAGGTGCGGGTCGCGCAGGACTAGATCCCGGTTCAGGTGCCCGGCGATTCGGTCGCCGGGCGGCCGGGCCGCACCTCCGGCCCCTCGGGGCCGGTCTCGGGAGTCGCGGGCGTATCCGTCTCGTCCGCGTCGCCGGGCGCCGCGGACGCCGGCTCCGCAGCGGCCTCGGGCGGTTCGCCCGGCGACCGGGCCGGGACCGAGGCCTGATAGTTCGCGGCCGACTCCCGGGATACGCTGATCTTCCAGGGCATCCGCACCGCCTTGGCGCCGTCACGCGGCATCGATGCGACCGCGACGACGGCGGCGCCGACCGCGATGAGGATGGCGGCGATGGCGGCGGTCGTGATGGTGCCGGACGCGACATAGTCGACCTGGTTCAGGCCCGCCACCGGTTTCGTACCGTCGTTGAAGGCCCAGTTCACCCAGGAACCGATCTGGCCGCCGAGGTCCCAGCGCCGGATCGTCATATTCTTCAGCGCCTTCTGGCGGGAGGTCAGGTACAGCAGGTTCACCAGCACCAGCACCGCCGTGAGTACCGCCCCGCCGGTGGCGATCCGGGCGAATCGCTTGGAGTCGGTGACGATATGGATCGCGATGGCCGCGAGGGTGACGGCGATAACGCTGCTGGCCGTCACCGCCCAGGAACCGGTGAGGTCGGCGGCGGGCGGCGGGCCCTGTGACGACCACACAGTCAGATACCGGGTGGTCGAATCGACCTGGCCGAACGGGGTGGCTCCGGCCATACCGTCGGGTCCGTGGGCGACCATCCAATGCTGGAACATCAGCACGAAAGTGATGACACCGCCGAGACCGGTGCAGACGTACCCCCACTTACCGCGCATCCGGGGGGTGTTGCGGATCTCCTCGGCACGGTCCCGTGTCCCGCGCCAGGCGGTGCGGGCGAGTTCCCGGCGTCTGTTCCAGCGGCGCGCCCGTTCCTCCGCATCGGTGGATCGGGCCGCCGGCAGGTCCTTTCCGGGCCCGGCCGCCGCCGGTTCTGCGGTGCGGACCGCGCCGGAAGAGGCGGCGCCGTCACCTCCGCTCGCGCCCCACGGAGTCGGCTTGACCATCGCTTCAGTCTAAGTCGCCGCCCACTGGTGGGAATAGCGCCCGAACGTGTTGCGCCGGTGCGGGTGCGTTCAGGCCGCGGTGCCGCTGTCCTGGTGCCCGGCGTGGCCTTCCGCCACCAGATCCACGACCGAATCGCGCAGGCCGGCCCGGATCCGTCGTGCGTGTTCGCGCAGCGCGGGCGAGACCGGTCGCGCTGTGTCCGGCTCGCTTTCGGCGAGTTCGACGAGGTCGTTCGCGATATGGCACAGTGCGATCAGTCGCCGCACCATATCCCGCCGCTCGGACGGCGGAATTACTTCGGTGTTCACGAAGGTGTCATCGCATCGGCGGTACGTGTCGTTTCCGTTCGAGACCACCAGGAGGAGAATCGGTGAACCTGCTGCGCCGGGCGCTGCTGTCGATCCTGCTCGTCCTGTCCGGCGTCGCCTGTACCGACGGCGACGACCGATCGGCGGCCGAATACCCGGAGCGTGGCGAGGTCGTGACGGTCACTCCGGTCATGGAGATGACCGCCGACCGGACCGCGGACTATCTGCGGGAGTGGACGTATCCGGTCGCCGGCGCGACCGCGGTGGGTGCCTACCGCGTCGTATACGGCACCGTCGCGCCGGACGGCACGCCGGCCACCGCCAGTGGGCTGGTCGTCGTCCCGGAGACCGCGAACCCGGCCCTGCGGATCGTCTCCTACGCGCATGGGACGATCGTGCGCCGCGACGAAGCGCCCTCGGCCGACGGTGAGACCGAACGCGCGCGCACGGTGATGTTCGCCGCCGCCGGATATGCCGCGGTCGCGCCCGACTATCTGGGACTGGGGGAGGGGCCCGGCCCGCATCCCTATGCACATGCGCCGAGCGAGGCGTCCGCGTCGGCGGATCTGCTGACCGCCGCGCGTACCGTGCTCGCGGATCAGGGCCGGGACACTCGCCCGGATGTATTGGTGACGGGCTTCTCCCAGGGCGCGCAGGCGGGCCTCGCGCTCGCCCGGCAACTGCAGGAGGGGGCTGTGGCCGGATTCGGCCTGGCCGCCTCGGCGACGGTCAGCGGTGCCTACGCGGTCCGGGAGGTACAGGCGCCCGGTGCGCTGGACGGTCGCGTCGACCCGAAGCGCGCGGTGCTGTATCTCGCGTACTGGATCACCGCGATGAACCGGATCTACCACCTGTACGACGACCCCGCCGAGGCCTTCCGCGCGCCGTACGCGCCGCGGATCGAGGAACTGTTCGACGGCCACCACGACCTGCTGTCGGTCAGCGCGGGATTGCCGCGCACCCCGCAGGAATTGCTGACCCCCCGATATCTGGCGCTCGCCGAGAACCCCGCCGGTCCGGCGCTGCGGGCCATGACCGACAGCGATACCGTCTGCGACTGGGTACCGGACGCGCCGGTGCGGCTCTACGCCGCGCCCGCCGATCGCAGCGTCCCGTTCGACAACTCCCGGCAGTGCATGAAGGCGGAACTCGGCGGGCGGGCCGAACTGATCGACCTCGGCGATATCGATCACGGCGCCACGGTGCGGGCCGCGCTACCGCAGATCCTCGACTGGTTCCGGAAAACGGCACCGCCCGCCGTAACCGGCTGACCGGTTCGGGCGGGCGGTGTCCACCGTGCGGGATCGTCAGTGCATGAGCACGGGCGCCGGTTTGTCGGCGTCGGCGGCGGGTACCGCACTCGCCTTGCGCGGCAGCAGCAGCGAGAACGCCAGCGTGACCACACACAGCACGAACGCGACCCAGAAGCTGCTCGCATAGGCGTCCGACATATCGCCGAGGACGACGGCCTCGAATTTGTCGCCCAGGCTCGCGATGTACTGCAGTACCGACGGATCGGGCTGCTCCCCGGCCCGCTGCGCCTCCGCGACCGCCTGGCCGGCCGAGACGGCCTCGGAATCCTGCATCCGGTTGGTCAGCACCACCGAGATCACCGCGACACCTACGGAACTGGCGATCTGCTGGATGATGTTCAGCAGGGTGGAACCGCGGGCCACCTGGGTTTCGCCGAGGGTTCGCAGCGCCGCGGTCATCAGCGGCATCATGGTCAGGCCCATGCCGAGACCCATCACGAACAGCACGGCCAGCACGTAGACATACGAACTGCCGGCCTCGATCTGGGTCAGTCCGAACATGGTCGCGGCGAGAATGGCCAGACCCGCCGGCACGACCCGGCCGACCGGGACCTTGTCGACCAGCATGCCGGCGATCGGCATCGTCAGCAGCGAGCCGATACCCTGCGGCGCCACCAGCAGGCCCGCCATCAGCGCGCTCTCGCCCCGGACCTGCTGGAAATAGGTCGGGATCAGCAGCAGCCCGCCGAAGAAGGAGGCGGAGAACAGGAACATGGTCAGCGTCGCGACGGTGAGATCGCGGTTGCGGAACAGCCGCAGATCGAGCAGCGGGTTCTTGGGCTTGAACGAGTAGAGGACGAAGGCGACCACCAGGGCGCCACCGACCAGCATCGTCGCCCAGACCTTCGGGGTGTTGACGGTGCCCTCCTCCGGGATGGAGGAGATGCCGTACAGGAACAGCGCCAGACCCGGCGACAGCATCAGCATGCCGACGAAATCGAACGATTCGCTGTCCTGCGGCTCGTCCTTGGGCAGCACGAACCAGGCGTACACGATCGCGATCGCGCCCAGCGGCAGGTTGATCAGGAAGATCCAGTGCCAGGAGGCGTCCTCGATCAGCCAGCCACCGAGGATCGGGCCGAGGATCGGGCCCAGCAGCATCGGCACACCCAGGATGGCCATGAGCCGGCCCATCCGCTCCGGACCGGCGGCCTTGGTCATGATCGTCATACCGAGCGGCATGAGCATGCCGCCACCGAGGCCCTGGATCACCCGGAATCCGATGAGCGCACCGATGTTCCAGGACAGCGCGCACAGCACCGAACCGGCGGTGAACAGCAGCAGCGCGACCATGTACAGGCGTTTGGTGCCGAACCGGTCGGCGGCCCAGCCGGTCAGCGGGATCACCGTGGCCAGCGCGAGCGTGTAGGCGGTGACGGTCCAGGCCACCGTGGAGTAGTTGGCGACGTCGAATTCGGACTGGAACGTCGGCATCGCGACGTTGACCACCGTGATGTCCAGAATGGACATGATGGATCCGAGTACGACGACACCGGCGAGTTTCAGAACCGACGCGTCGATTCTCTCCGGGGCCCCCGCGCCGGGGGCGGGGGTGGAGGTTGCGGTCACGAATTGTCTCCTGACGGTATGGAGGGGATTGCCACGGAGTTGTCCACGGCCCCGGATTCGAGCACAGCGGTGAGCACGTTCCGGAGGTCGCCGCGTAATGCGTCGGGCAGGCGGTGGACGACCTTGTCGATGGTCGCGCGGTGTATCGCGATCTGGTCCCAGGCCAGCCGGTGCCCGTGTTCGGTCGGGCCGACGAGTTTCACCCGCCGGTCGGTGGGGCTTTCCTGCCGGGTGAGCAGGTCCAGGCGTACCAGCCGGTCGATATTGCGTCCGGCCGCGGCCATGGACAGGCCGAGTTCGCCGGCGATGGTGTGGATCGGCTGCGGTTCGCTGTGCCGTACGACGGTGAACAGCACGCGGGCCTGAGAGAGGGTCAGATCCAGTTCGGCGAGCCGGTCGGCCCCCTGCCACCGGCCCGGATCGCAGACCGCGAGCACGAACTGCTCGACCAGTGCGCTGACCTCCGACTCGCTTGCCACCGCGCGATCATATGGGTTGGCGTAATAATTGCGGAAGCGAGAATATCTCGCCTGTGATGCAGAACATACGGAGGTGCCGGCACTATCGCCGCACCGGTACCTCCGGCACGCCAGCGGTCAGCGTCGGTCCGCGGGTTCCTCGGTGAGGAAGCCGCCGATGAGTTCGGCGACCCGCTCCCGCTGTTCGAGGTGCAGGAAATGGCCGGCGCCCGCGAGCGTCTCGGCACGACCGCCGGCCGGCGCCAGGGCTTCGGCCACGCCGCCGGTGAACGCCGGGTGCAGGGTGGTGTCCGCGGACCCGTGCAGGTACAGCATCGGCACCCGCGGCGCCGCGTAGCGATGGCGATGCGGTGTGGCGTAGGGCTCCGGCGGGGCTCCGGTGACCCGGGCGAAGGCCCGGTAGTAGGACACCGCGGCGCTCCGGTGCGCGTTATCGGGCAACGCGGCCAGCGCGTGGGCGATATCGGCCTCGGCCGGGTATCCGGGGGACCAGTCGTGCCACAGGCGCGGTATCAGCCGGTCCAGCGATCGCTCGGGAAGTCTCGGCAGCTGGTTGAACAGGATGTACCAGCTGAATCGCAGCTGGCGCAGATAGGCCCCGGCCGATCGGAGGGCAGCTCCCCGCCGGGGCCGCATGGCCGAGAGCGGCGGCACCGCCAGCGATACCACCCGGGGGAACGGGCAGTCCGGTTGCGCGGCGACGGTATTGGCGGTCAGGGCGCCCCAATCGTGGCCGATCAGCGCGGCGTCGGCGGGCGAACCCAGCCTGCGATGCAGTGCGAGCGCGTCGTAGGCCAGCGCGCCGAGATCGTAGACACCGTCCGCCGGGACCTCGGTCGGCGCGTACCCGCGGGTGAACGGCGCCACCACCCGGAACCCGCGGGCCGCGAGCGCGGGCCCGAGATACCGCCACGTCCAGGCGCTGTCCGGGAATCCGTGCAGGCACAGCGCGAGCCTGCCCTCGGGATCGCCCCACGTCAACGCGGTCGTCCTCAGATGTCCGAGGTCGAATTCAAGGGTTTCGGGTGGCTGCGGCTGTTGTGCGCCCATCGGGTCGCTCCTCTCCGGTCTGACCCGACACGGTAACCACTGCGACCCGATCCCGCCCCGCCGAGACCGGGCGCACCGGTAGCGGTATGCTCACATCCCCCGGAAGAGGTAGCTGTGCCGGTGCTGCGGGCAGGCCCGGATTTCGCACGGCCACGGGGTAGCTGATGTCATATGTGGCAAGGTAATTGGGGATCGGAGGAGCAAGCCCATGGCGCGCAAGGTCGTCATCAGTTTGATCGATGACCTCGACGGCGAATCACCCGCGGCCGAAACTGTGGTGTTCGCATTCGAGGGCGTGACGTACGAGATCGACCTGACCGAAGCCAACGCGGGGGAATTGCGCGCAGTCTTCGGTAAGTGGACCCCGTTCGCCCGGAAGGCCGGTCGGCCGGGGCGTACCAAACGGGAACGCACCGGCCGGCCCGCATCCGCGCGAGTCGTGCGGGAGTGGGCGGTCCGCAACGGACACGAGATTTCCGCCCGCGGCCGGATTCCGGCCGGAATCCTCGCCGCATTCCGGCGCGCGACCGAATAGCAGGCCGGTCGCGCGCCGCTCGGTTCCGGATGCCGCCGCTGTCAGGCAGGTTTGTAGGCGATTCCACCCACGAAAACCCGCTCTTCGGGGAATCGCGCCCGCAGTGGCGGTCCGGCGGGCCACCAGTCGTCGAGTTCCACGAGCCCGGGCTCGATGAGTTCGAGCCCGGCGAAATATTCGAGAATCTGTTCGGTCCGGCGGTACCAGCCCGATCCCAGACCCTTCTGGGTGAAGGCGCGCTCCAGATTCTTGGCGAGTTCGTGCAATTCGGGGCGTTCCGGACCGGGGTCGTGGAAGTGGCTGATCGCCAAATATGACCCCGGCGGCAGCAGGTCCACGTATTTGCGCATCATCGCGGCGGGGTCGAGTTCGTCGTCCACATGGTGCAGCAGCCCGCAGAGGATCAGCCCGATCGGCCGGTCCATGTCCAGATACCGCATGACATCGGGATTGCGGAGCAGGGTGTCCGGTTCCAAGAGGTCGGCGGGCACGAAATGGGTGTTGTCGTTCTGCTCCAGGAGTACTCGCCCGTGCGCGTTGCATACCGGGTCGTTGTCGACGTATACGACGTGGGCGTCGGGATTCTGCTGTTGTGCGACCTCATGGGTATTCGCCACGGTGGGCAGCCCGGCGCCGATATCGAGAAGCTGGTCCAATCCCGCATTGCCGACCAGATATCGTACGACGCGATGCAGCCAGCGCCGGTTCATTATCGAGACGTCACCCTGTTTCGGGGCCACCTCGAGAATTTGGTCGTAGGCGGCGCGGTCGACATCGTAGTTGTCCTTACCACCGAGGCTGTAGTCGTAGACGCGAGCGATACTGGCCCGGGTGGTATCCACCCCCACAGGTTTGCGAACGCCGGTCCGGTGAGCCGGTTCGGCCATGTCGACCTCTCTCTGCGCAATCAATGTGAAATGAATGTGATTCGAGATATCAGCCTAGAACGCCGACCGGTACCCGGCAATCGAACCGAAAGAATTGCGCGACAACGATTTCGGATCCGAGGTGTCACCTCGGATCCGCCGTCGTCCGGCCGCATTCCTTCGTATGCCTAACCGGGAGAGTGAATGCTGCGCAGCCGTTGCGTTTCGGGCCGCTTGTAACCCACCCCGCCGATGACGACCCGTTCTTCCGGAAGTCGTTCCCGGGTCGAGGGTCCGGCGGGCCACCAGTCCTCGAGCTCGCCGAAACCGGGAGGTATGAGTTCCAGGCCGTCGAAGTATTCCAGCTGCTGCGCACGGGTGCGGTACCAGCCCGAGCCCAGGCCCATTTCGGTGAAGGCGCGCTCCAGGTTCTTGGCGAGCCGGTGCAATTCGGGATTCTCGTCCGCCGGGTCCCAGAAATTGGTGATCGCCACGTACGAACCCTCGGGCAGCCGTTTGATGTACTCGCGCATGACTCCCGGCGGATCGAGTTCATCGTCGAGGTGATGTAGCAACCCGCACAGGATCACCGCGATCGGCCGGCTCGGATCCAGATACTGCAGCACTCGCTTGTGCTCCAGCAGCGTCCCCTCCTCGAGGACGTCACCGGAAACGAAATGCGTGTTCTCGTTCTGTTCGAGCAGAACTCGCCCGTGCGCGTTGCACACGGGGTCGTTGTCCACGTAGACGACCTTCGCCTCGGCATTCTCCTGCTGGGCGATCTGGTGGGTATTACCGACCGTCGGAAGCCCGGCGCCGATATCGAGGAATTGGTCGATTCCGGCCGGCCCGGCCAGATAACGCACCACCCGGTGCAGCCAGCGCCGGTTCATCCGGGATACATCGCCCTGTCGCGGTGCTATCCGCCGTATCTGTTCGAAGGCAAGGCGGTCGACATCATAGTTGTCCTTACCACCGAGGCTGTAGTCGTAGACGCGGGCGATACTGGGCCGGGTAGTGTCCACTCCGACCGGTGCCCGAACCCCTGTCTGCGGAGCCGGCTCCACCATGAATACCTCTCTCTACGTAGCACAATCGAACAGGGCGATCGTATGCCGTGGGTCCCGCGGGGCGCGCTCAGGCGTCCGTGCCGCGATCGAGCACCTTGCCCGGAAGCCACCCGCCGCCGAGGTGGGTCACCCGCCACCAGTCGATATCGATGACGACCGCCGTGACCGGGGTGGCGAAGAACGGTTCGACCTGGGGTTCCTTACGCAGCAACGCCTGGAAGGTCGCGTCCCGGTCATCGTCCGCGCGCAGTGTCACCGTGCCGAGTCCCTGTGCGAACGGTTCCGCGATCCCCGCGGGCACCACCTTCACGCCCACATTGGGGTTGGCCCGCAGCTGGTCCAGCGTGCGGCCGCGGTTCTCCAGGATGAGGGTGAGGGTGAACAGGTCGTCGTCGAGATTGGCGAAAAAGGCGCTGGTCGCCCAGTTCACGCCATCTTTGGACGTCGCGAGGTCGATCGTGGAGTGGCCGAGGACCTCGGTCAGCTTCTTGCGGATTTCGGTGGTGGTGACATCGTCGGACATGCGGTCCTCCCGTGGTTCTCGTGGTGCGTGCGGTTCTGGTGGTGCGCGGTATGCGGTCGGCAGGCCACGGCGGCGACCGGTACGGGCACCTGTCGGCTGCCGGTCAGCCTAGCCGTTGCGGGTACCGCCGCGCAGCGCGGCATCCGGTGCCGTGATGTCGCGAAAGGATTGGCCCGCAACGAGTTACAAGGCAGAAACATCTGCCTGCCGACGGGAGTTTGCCCGGCCCCGCGCGGGGTTCCGACACGGGGGAGTGGCGCGGAGGCGCCGTTGTCGCGATGTGGACGACAGCGCGGTATGCTGGAAACCGCTCCAGTGGTACACGCTCCTGCTGCCGATGCCCACATCGGTGTCGTCTCCCCAGGTCTTGGTGGTAGTGAGGCCGAACGGTCGTATCGTGGTGGAGTTTACGCAAGGAAACCTGATACCGCGTGCAAACAGGAAGAACCTACCTGCAAGCGGCACTGTAGGATTCGCTCCGAGATCCGGCGGCGGGGGTTGCCGTGTGGGTGCCGGCCCTATCCGGCGTCGGCGCGTTACGGAGAAATACGCGCTTACCACAGAGTAAGATCGCCTGCCGACCGGTGCGGTTCGTCGGTGGCGGGCGCCGTACGATGCAGCACAGCACGAACTGGCCAGAGGCGATCATGACAAACGAGCAGGACGATTCCGATATTCCGGATCAGGCCGAGGCCGATCGGGGGCCGACCGTACTCCGCATCTCCCTCGGCAGCCGGCTGCGCCGGTTGCGGGAGGCATGCGGGATCTCCCGTGAGGACGCCGGGGACCATATTCGCGGATCCCATGCGAAGATCAGCCGTCTCGAGCTGGGCCGTACCCGGTTCCGCGAGCGGGATCTGCTGGACCTGCTCAGGCTGTACGGCGTCGAGGATCAGGCCGAGCTGGACGTCTACCTCGATCTGATGCGCAAGGCCAATGATCCGGGCTGGTGGCAGCCGTTCAACGATGTGGTGCCGCAGTGGTTCGAAACCTATATCGGCCTCGAGCAGGCGGCCACCACGATCCGTACCTACGAGGCCCAGTTCGTCCCCGGGCTGTTGCAGACCGAGGCGTACGCGCGGGCGGTCATCCGGCTCGCGAACGAGGACGAAACGGAGCGCCGCGTCGGGATGCGGATGCGCCGCCAGGAGATCCTCAGCCGTGCGTCGGCTCCGACGGTCTGGGCCGTGGTCGACGAGAACGCGTTGCGCCGGCCCGTCGGAGGGTATCCGGTGCTGCGCGGTCAGATCGAGCATCTCATCGCCGTCTCCGAACGACCGAATGTGAAGATCCAGGTGCTGCCCTACAGTGTCGGCGGCCACCCCGCCGCCGGCGGTTCGTTCAGCATTCTGCGCTTCCCGGAACCAGAGCTGGCGGACATGGTCTATATGGAGCAACTGACCTCCTCCGGCTACCTCGAGAAGAAGCATGAGGTGGAGGTGTACATGACGGTGATGAACAAATTGAGCGTCATCGCCCCCACGCCCGGCGAGAGCCGCGACTTCCTCCGGAAGGTACTGGGCGAGCTACCCGCCGAGTAGCCACGCATATACGGGGGAGGGGAGAGGTTCACGCCGGAGGGCGGTGTCGCCGGGCGGCACGCGCGGCCGTCGCCCCGGAACCGCCTGCCTCCTGCCAGGTTCTTCGGCGGGAGTGAACCCTTCTACCGTCCTCTGTACCCAAAGCCCTGTCCCGATTAATAAAGATAGATACGTAGATATGCGCATCTAACTATGAGTCAAGTTCAGCATTTGCTTCCGACCGAGCACAAAGAGTGACAAGGACACAGGGAATGGTAGGAAAGGAGCGTGGCCGCTACTGGTGATGACTCAGGCTCCGCTCGTTCTCGCGCTGTATCGGAGGTGGTGGAGCTGGTCAGCACGCTGATCCGCTTCGACACCTCCAACACCGGCGACCCGGCGACCACCAAGGGGGAACAGGAGTGTGCCGAATGGGTCGCCCGGCAGCTGGAGGACGCCGGGTACCGGACCGAATACGTGGAGTCCGGGGCGCCGGGCCGGGGCAATGTCTTCGCGCGGCTGCCCGGCGCAGATCCCGGCCGCGGCGCGCTCATGATCCACGGGCATCTGGACGTGGTGCCGGCCGAGGCCGCCGATTGGAGCGTGCATCCGTTCTCCGGCGCGGTTCAGGACGGATACGTCTGGGGCCGGGGCGCGATCGATATGAAGGATATGGTCGGGATGATGCTGGCGATCGCGCGCCAGTTCAAGGTCGAGGGCACGGTACCGCCGCGCGACCTGGTTTTCGCCTTTCTCGCAGATGAGGAGAACGGCGGCAAATGGGGTTCGCAGTGGCTGGTGCGGAACCGGCCGGATCTGTTCGAGGGGATCACCGAGGCGGTGGGAGAGGTCGGCGGCTTCTCGCTGACGGTACCCCGCCCCGACGGCGGTGAGCGGCGGCTGTATCTGGTGGAGACGGCGGAGAAGGGGCTGGGCTGGATGCGGCTGCGCGCGAAGGCGCGGGCGGGACACGGTTCGTTCCTGCACGAGGACAATGCCGTGACCATTCTGGCGGCCGCGGTGGCCCGGCTCGGTACGCATACCTTCCCGCTGGTGGTCTCGGATTCGGTCGCGGAATTCCTGGCCGCGGTATCGGAGGAGTCCGGGCTGGTGTTCGATCCGGACAGCCCCGATATCGAGGGCACGCTGGCGAAGCTGGGGTCGATATCCCGGATCATCGGCGCCACCCTGCGCGATACCGCCAATCCGACGATGCTCGATGCCGGGTACAAGGCGAATGTGATCCCGCAGACCGCGGAGGCGGTCGTGGACTGCCGGGTGGTTCCCGGCCGGCTGGCGGAGTTCGAGCGGGAGGTCGACGAGCTCATCGGCCCGGATGTCGAGCGCGAGTGGGTGACGAAACTGGATTCCTACGAGACGACGTTCGACGGTCATCTGGTCGACGCCATGAACGATGCCATCCTCGCTCATGATCCGCAGGGGCGGACGGTGCCGTACATGCTGTCCGGTGGTACCGACGCGAAAGCGTTCGCGGATCTGGGTATCCGGTGTTTCGGGTTCGCACCACTGCGGTTGCCGCCGGAGCTGGACTTCGCGGCCCTGTTCCACGGTGTGGACGAACGTGTTCCGGTCGACGCGCTCGAATTCGGCACCGCGGTGATGGAACACTTCCTGTTGCACAGCTGATCCGATTCGAAAGAGGAGAACATGGCCGACAATCCCTATGACGCCCTGCCTTCGGTGCCTGCGTTCACCGTGACGTCCGCGGACGTCACCGACGGTGCGACGCTGGGCAACGATCAGGTCAGCGGTGTGTTCGGCGCCGGTGGCAAGGATGTGTCGCCCCAGCTGAGCTGGTCGGGTTTCCCGGTGGAGACGAAGAGCTTCGCGGTGACGGTCTACGATCCGGATGCCCCGACGGCCTCCGGTTTCTGGCATTGGGCAGTGGCCGATATCCCGGTCTCGGTCACCGAATTGCCCGCCGGCGCGGGTAGTGAGGGCGGATCGTTGCCGGCGGGTGCGGTGGCCCTGCGCAACGACGGTGGTTTCGCCGGTTTCGTGGGCGCCGCGCCGCCGGCCGGTCATGGCCCGCATCGGTATTACATCGTGGTACACGCGGTGGATGTGGAGTCGCTGGGTGTTCCGCCCGAGGCGACACCGGCGTTCCTCGGGTTCAACCTGTTCTCGCACACGCTGGCGCGGGCGACCCTGCTGGGTACCTACGAACAGAAGTGAGCGGATAGCGCTGTGGCCCCGGTGGAGACCGGGGCC